>JAGLBW010000121.1 GCA_023146545.1 Cocleimonas sp. | reverse complement strand
AAAGACTTACGATGGAAAAACTAACTAGAATGAAGCTTGTTTATCTCAAGGTCTATGGAATGTCAGACTTTGAATCTTTATTAGAACAAATATCTTACTCTAAAAAAGGAGAAGAAGAAGCTCATATATTTCAGGTCATTGATCTTATTTGTGATTGTTTAATTCCTGTCGCGCGTCAGAAATGTATTGAACAAGCAGCTGAATTTCATATGTTAATGGACTTGGTTAAGTATGCTAAAACTGAGGGGCAAATCAGCCGAATAATCTACTCACCTTAACATTTAAGGCAATCCTCATAAATAAATTTAATGCCCCTGTAATAAAAAGGGGTATCCTCCCTTTGAAATACGTCAAATCACAACACCCTCGAAAATATTCGGCTTGATCACGTTAATGTAGCGATACAGTGATAAATCTGACACTTATCATAAAAAAGACACCCTATCCTGAGAAAAAACATCCCCTAAACCAGAATCATTCCCACAAAGCCTATAAAAGGACTTGAATACCACTATATTATTATTTAATAATATTCTAAATATAAATACTGTGTTAATTTGAGAAAAGGGGCTTTTTATGCAAGAAATGGGGACAACATTATCATCGTTTATTATTGATGAGCAGTTACAACTCGGCAACCAAGCGAGTGGGAAATTCACAGGGCTATTAAATGACATTACGATTGCCTGCAAGGGTATTGCAAACCTTGTTAATAAAGGTGATTTAGCGGATGTGTTAGGGGTAACTGATTCCGAAAACTCAATGGGTGATGTGCAAAAGAAAATGGATTTAATCGCGAATGATCTCTTTATTGATGCCTTACAAAATAATGGACATTGTGCAGGAATGGCTTCTGAGGAACTGGATGAAATATTAACCCTTCCTGAGGGTAAGCCGCGCGGTCCTTACTTAGTTACCTTTGATCCTTTAGATGGTTCATCTAATATCGATATCAATATGGATGTTGGTGCTATTTTTTCGATCCTAAAAGCGCCTGAAAATAAAGAAAACCCAACGGCTGAAGATTTTTCTCGCCCTGGAACTGAGCAAATAGCAGCGGGTTATTGTTTATATGGTCCATCAAGCATGATGGTTTTAACCACAGGCTCAGGGGTTAATGGGTTTACCTTATGTACATCGGTCGGTGAATTTATTTTAACCCATCCGAACATGGTGATTCCTGACGAAACCTCAGAATTTGCCATCAATGCGTCTAATCAACGCTTTTGGGAAGACCCTATTCGAGAGTATATTGCCGACTGTATTCAAGGCGAAGAAGGTATATTAGGCAAGCGTTATAATATGCGTTGGGTTGCGGCAATGGTGGGCGAAATTCACCGTATTCTGTGTCGTGGCGGTGTTTTCCTCTATCCGATTGATGATCGCAACCGTGCCGCAGGCGGAAAACTACGGTTGTTGTATGAGGGAAATCCAATGGCAATGATCGTTGAACAAGCGGGTGGAGCGGCCTCCACAGGTTATCAACGTATTCTTGATGTTAAACCCAATGGCGACCCTCATCAGCGGGTGCCTGTTATTATGGGCTCAAAGCAAGAAGTAGAGAAAATTTTGGCTTATCACAATAAAACCTAGAGCCTCCTTTTTTATAGCTTCTTTAAATAGGAGCGACCACCCAACTGTTTCATTTGCTTCATAATCCAACGCTGACGTTTTTTTAAACTGGCACTGGGATTATGTACATCTGATTTGGCGGGTGTGGGTAATACAGCCGCTAAATAAGCCGCTTCTACTCGGCTCAAATCTTTAGGAGCTTTATGAAAGAGGCGCTCACTGGATGCTTTAACACCAAAGGTCACGTTAGCAAACTGCGCTACATTCAAATACACTTCTAAAATACGTTTTTTAGACCAAACTAACTCTAAGGACATCGCAAGAAACGCTTCCATCACCTTTCGAACATAACTGCGACCATTCCATAAAAATAAATTCTTTGCCAACTGTTGTGTTAGTGTGCTCGCTCCCCGTACCGAAGATTTCCCCTTATAAGCATCTGCCATCACTTTGCGTAATTCAATGGTATCAATTCCCCAATGAGTTGGAAAACGTTGATCTTCCGCCGCCATCACCGCCAAGGCTATCTCGGGCGAAATATCCTCCCAATCGACCCACTGATAAGCGGCAGGCTGATAAATTCTCGGTTCATGGGCTGCTAATTGATTTTGATGCCAAATAAAGGCAGAAGTGGGTAACGGTAGCCAACGAAACACTAAAAGTATCGCGAGATAAAAAATAATACTCCCGATTAACAACCACTGTATTGCTTTCAATACGCGAAAGAGCAATAAGGGAAATAATCGGAATACCAACCATCGGGGCAAATGCAATCGCCAGGACTGGTCCGATCGTTTATTGAATTCATTACCCAACGTTGTACCTTGAATAAAATGATTAATTTTCATAATACAGTACTAATTTAGTAGTTTACTTCAGCCCGAATTATAGAGGCTCATGCAAAGATGAAAACAGGTAATTGGTGTCATATTAGACTCAATAACTTATTCATCATACTGCAATTTCCTCACAGATTCAGGATAACGTATACTCGTAGTGTACAGGCTGAACTGTACAAAAATACGACACTTTTCCTTTAATCCAGTCTCCCCGATTACCTTGACACTCACTCAATAAGTCTATGCCATCACCTATGAAAATAATCATTCACAGTAACATCCACGATATACCTTGCGAACAATGGAATGCTTTGATTATTGATAATCATCCTTTTTTACGTCATGAATTTCTTGCGGCATTAGAAAAACATCATTGTGCCAGCGAAAAATTTGGTTGGATACCGTGCCATATTGCGATCTACAACGCCCATCAGTTAATTGGCGCAATGCCCCTGTATAAAAAGCACAATAGTTATGGTGAATTTGTTTTCGATCATGCTTGGGCAGAGGCTTACCATCGCAACGGTTTAAACTATTATCCTAAATTAGTTTCATCCATTCCTTATACGCCTGCTACGGGACAACGCTTACTTGGGCTTGAAGAACAACAAGACACAATTTTTTCTTTATTGTTAAAAACGGTACAAACACTCAGTAAGGAGGAGAACTTTAGTAGCTTTCACTGCTTATTTCCAGAAAAAAAACAACAAGAGTGGCTTGAGACGCAAAATTTATTAACACGTTATGACTGTCAATTTCACTGGCATAATCATAACTACCGTAGTTTTGATCATTTTTTAATGGCACTCACCGCAAAAAAACGCAAAAATATTCGCCAAGAACGTCGCCGTGTAGAACACGCTAAAATTCAATTACGCTGTTTAAATGGTCACACCGCAACCACAACCGATTGGAAAGCGTTCAGTGCTTTTTATCAGCAAACCTTTGCTGATAAAAACGGTATGGCAACATTAAATTACGGTTTTTTTTATGATGTTGCCCAAGCCCTACCTGATCAAGTATTACTGGTTTTAGCAGACCGTCCTAATGGTGAATGTATTGCAGGTTCATTGATGTACCTCAGTGACACAACCCTATACGGACGGCACTGGGGCTGTAGTGAAACCGTTGACAAATTACATTTTGAAGCCTGTTACTACCAAGGGATTGAGTACTGTATTCAGCACCAATTACAACGTTTTGAACCTGGCGCACAAGGTGAGCACAAAATGGCCCGCGGCTTTATTCCTACTCTCACAAAATCCAGCCATTGGTTAAACAACTCGCCGTTTCAAACAGCAATTAAACAATTCACTCAACACGAACGCGATGCCGTTCAAGACTATATCAACAATTTAACATCACCCTACAAGGAAAAAACATTATGAAACCCTACGCTGAATCCTGTGATCAAAACCGTCACGTTATTTTAGAAGCAATCAAACCGCGTTTATTAAATAAAAAACAGGTGTTAGAAATTGGCAGTGGAACAGGTCAACACGCCGTTTTTTTTGCCAAAGCGATGCCTCACTTAATCTGGCATACTAGCGACCAATCAGAAAATCATCACGGTATTCAGCAATGGTTAACAGAGGCTAACTTAACCAATACCCGCCCGCCAATTGCCTTAGATGTTAGCCGTGATACGTGGCCTCAACTGCGTATTGATGTCATTTTTGCTGCCAATGCTGTTCATATTATGTCATGGAACAATGTGATTGATCTTTTTTATCAGGCAGGTAAATTATTGAAAAAGGAGGGTGTATTGATCCTTTATGGTCCCTTTAACTATAATAACAACTACACCAGCAACAGCAATGCACGCTTTGATCAATGGCTAAAACACCGTGACCCAAACAGTGGCATTCGAGATTTTGACGCTTTAGATATTTTAGCGAAAAAAGCAGGGTTTATCTTTAATCAAGATATTCAAATGCCAGCTAATAATCGTATTTTAGAATGGCTAAAAAAATAGCATGGATGACGGCAAAAATAACTTTAGGGGATGAACCCAAAGATGAATGAATCTAAAATAGAAACAACCTCTTGTCTTGTTTACCTATTATTTGATCACTTAGATACGTTAAACTTCCGTTCGAACCTTGAAAATATCGACTGAGAGAAAACAGCCCCATATTAAATTTTATTAACATCAACCATCCACAACATCCCATAAAATCCACATCAAAAACCAACGATGCATTATTTAGGGTAAACCGTGTAACACCGTGCTAATAAAACAATGTTCATCAGACACTCACTATAAAAATAACAATAAAACAGGTCAAAACCATGTCTAAATTACTATCTACACTACTTATTCTTTTTTCTGTTACTTTATTATCAGCGTGCGGGGAAAGCCGCATTGCCTCAACAGGTACTGATCACCCCACCAATGTCGTTGAATACGAAAATAAAACACTAGAACAAGCAAAAGCACTCGAAGCTGAAATGAAACACTCTTTTAATGAAAAGTTAGGTTCACTTTAAAACCCACTGTCTTTTGGAAATGAGATAGAGACTGAATACTCGCTTTATGATAAATCTTCATTCCAATAATACCTGCACAGTAGCTAAGGGGTGAAGATTGAATAACAGCCTAAAACCGTATTTTTGTTTCTGATTGATGTTGTTTAGCAAGGCAACGATTAAGCATAGTTTCAATTAGGAGCAAAAGATGAGTTCGTATTAAAAAATTCATTGCAACGTCCTAAGTGATTTAATCACTCTTATTTTTAATTTTCTATGAAATAGACTCTAGTTTTGTGTTTACTGCATTACAAAGGCGATATATTTAAGATAAGACTCCTGAAAAAGACGCTATTAGCGTTCCCCTCTTTTTCAAACATTTGACCCTAAACACTTTATTTTTATTGATATTCATGCGGGCTACCGCGATGTCTTTTAGAATAATATCATGCTTGACCTAACCACTGCTGAATTTGATTTATTATTTATAGAATTGGTGTCATTAGGCTCTATTAAGGGATGTAGACGACATAAGTTCCCAATACAGGAAAACACGAAGCCCTTATTCACTGTATAGCACACTCCTCCCTCATCATTCTCATCTCATCAGACATAAAAGTCCTGCGTTATAATTTGGGACGCTATATCATCCACACTCCTAGCCAAAAGGAATAACTCAATGCTTTACCTTTGTGAAAAACCCTCTCAAGCAAGAGATATAGCACAGGTCCTTGGTACTTTCCAACGCCATGATGGTTACCTTTCGGGTAGTAAGCAAGGTCAATCCATTATTGTGACATGGTGTTTTGGTCATTTGCTGGAAATGTCTGCCCCTGATGCTTATGGAGAGCAATATAAACGTTGGTCGTTAGAGAGCTTACCGATTATTCCTCAGCGCTGGGAATATCACACCAAAAAAGGAGCGGTTAAACAGCTAGGGATTATTAAACAGCTAATCAAGAAAACGCAGCATGTGGTCATTGCGACAGATGCAGACCGAGAAGGTGAAGTCATTGCTCGTGAGGTAATGCGAGTGGCTAAATTTAAAGGCGAAATATCACGTTTATGGTTGTCCGCTTTGGATGATGCTTCCATTCGCAAAGCATTGCGTCAGATAAAATCGGGACAGTCGACTGAAACACTTTATTACGCAGGCGTGGTGCGTTCTCGCTGTGATTGGTTGGTGGGGATGAATTTAACACGGCTTTATTCACTCAAAGCACAGCAAGCAGGTTATCAAGGTGTCCTTTCGATAGGACGAGTACAAACACCAACATTGCGGATCGTGGTTGATCGTGATTTGACCATTGAAAATTTTAAACCTGTGCCCTACTGGAATATTATTGCCACATTAGCAACCGAACAACACAGCTTTAAAGCCAAATGGATGCCTGCTAAAAAAGACAGCGATAACGAAGGGCGTTGTATTCATCACAAAATAGCCTTGCAAGTCAAAGACACTATCCAAGGGGCTTTAGCTTCTGTCATCAGTGCAACCACGACCCGAAAAAAACAAGCCGCGCCCTTGCCCTTTTCTCTTTCCTCCTTACAACAATACGCTAATACAGTACTGGGATTAGGTGCAAACCAAGTGCTAGAGATTGCTCAAGCTTTATACGAAAAACACAAAGTCACCACGTATCCACGAACAGACTGCGAATACCTACCCCGCTCACAACACAAAGAAGCGCCGCGTATTTTACAAAATTTATCAGATCAATACCCTGAGCTGGTTCAACAAGCCGATAAAAAAATCACCTCGCGCGCATGGAATGACAAAAAAATCACTGCTCACCACGGGATTATTCCAACCGCTGTAAAACCCAACCTTAAGGCAATGACAAATAATGAAAAACGGGTGCATAATGCAATTTGTCAGCGTTATTTAATGCAATTTTTCCCCTATTATGAATATGATCAGACCCTTATTTTACTGGATATAAAAGGCTATTCTTTTAGAGCTTCAGGACGTATTGAACGCATTAAAGGTTGGAAAATCGTACTGAATACCGTTGTTAAAAAACCAGTCAATAAACTACTGGAGCAAGCACTACCTGCATTAAAAAAAGATCAACAGATCCCTGTTATTGATGTGATTTGTCATGATAAAAAAACACAGCCACCACCTCATTACACGGAAGGCAGTTTAATTGCTGCGATGAAAAATGCAGCCAAAGACATAAAAGAAAAAGCCCTGAAAAAAATTCTCAAAGAAACGGCAGGTATTGGCACAGAAGCCACCCGTGCAGGGATTATGGAACTGTTATTAAAACGTAAACTACTCACCAAAGAAAAGAAAGCGATCAAAGCAACTAAAGCAGGTACCCAATTGATCCAAGCGTTACCTGAAGCGGTCAAATCGACAGGGACAACGGCATTATGGGAGCAATCTTTAGACGGTATTGTTGAAGGAAAAGTCTCACCTAAAGGTTTTTTAATTCAGCAACAAGAATGGCTTACCGAATTGATTGCTCAAGAGCTACAATCCCCACCCTTAACCATCAATGTAGAAACCAGCAGCGATAAACCAATTCACTATTGTCCACAATGTAATAAAGCACTTCATCGACGCAAAGGAAAAAATGGCTTTTTTTGGGGATGCACAGGTTATCCACAATGCACCTTAACGCGGAATGATCAACGTGGAAAACCGAAACAATAAGCAAAATACTAAGACGTAGCAAAGGTTGCTCTGGTGCGCCTTATAATTATTAAGGGATAATTTTCACTTTCAGTGCTTTCGTTGCACCAATTTCTTGACCTGTTTTAGCGCCCATTCTGCGCATAATATGTACCATGTTTTGTAAACCGCGTGAGCGGGCAATATCCAAAGGGGATTGTTGGCGATTATTGAGTACATTCAATTTTGCACCATGCTTCATTAACACTTGCGCTATTTTAGGTTTACGTAAATCCAAAGCCTTCGTTAAAGGGGTTTGTCCACTATTATTCACTGTATTAGGTTCTGCACGCGCTTCTAGCAAGCGCTGTACAATCGGTAAGTTTTTTTCTAATACTGCTAAATATAAAGCCGAATCACCCACACTATCTAATACATTTATTGCAGGGTGATATTTCAACAACAAGCTGACTATCCCTAAGTGTTTTTTATTTACAGCTCGGTGCAATGCTGTTCGATTCAGCTCATCACGAATATTAACATCTGCTTTGGCATTCAATAGCAATCCCATCATTGTGAGATCCGCTTTATCAATCGCAAGGTGTAAAGCTGTCTTAGGACTATAACGGGACTCATAATTAACCTTTGCACCTGCTTCTAATAACACCTTGATTAAAGGGATTCTAACCTGCTGTACCGCAATTATTAACGGTGAGGTTTTATTATAATCAGTTCCTTTTTCATTCACATTTGCACCTGCCTTAATTAAGCGTTCTGCAAACATCATGTTCTTGTTAGTTAATGCTTTTTGTAACGGGGTATGATTATCACGATCTTTAAGGTTAGGATTTGCACCTGCTTTTAACAATGCCATCATCATACTCAGCTTGCTATTTTCCACAGACATAAACAACGCCGTTTTTTTGCTATTATTAATGGCATTAATCAATGCTCCATGCTGAATAAACTGCTTTAAAAGCATTGGTTTATTCTCACGAACGGCAATATGCAATAAGCTATTATTTGACGAGTCAAACACCTCCACATTGGCACGGTGTTGTAATAAAAGTTGGGTTAATATCGGCAATTTTTTATGTACAGCAATTTGAATTGGCGTTTGTTTAAATCGATTTTTAATATTAGCATCAGCATGATGCTCTAATAATAAACGGGTTAACTCGATATTTTCATTACTCACTGCTTTATGGAGTAGGTTTTCTTGCTGATAAATTTGATTAGGGTTAGCCCCTAGCGATAATAATAACTTCACATTGGCTAAATTATTTTTTTCCACCGCTCTAAATAAAGGCGGTTGGTGATGTTTAGGGTTCAATGATGCCCCTGCTTGTACTAACATTTTTAATGCACGAGCATCTTTTTTCTTCAATGCTTTTAAAATTAAGGATTGATAATCCAATGTTTTACGCTGTTTTGCATGACGTAATAAACCTTGAAAAAGGCTATAATGTGTCGGTTCACTGTTAAGCGGATACATCAATGTTTTATCAAACTCGGTCAAATAAGCAATATCGCGACCTTGACTTAAAAAGAGTTGAGCTAAACGCCATTTTCCTAAACGCAGAATATTCGGCAATAAACGATTGCCTTGATAATGAATCGCACGCGGTTCTATCGCTAATAATTGAGCCACACGTGGGGCGTTATTCTCAGCGACAGCCAACTCCAACACATAACCCACCGACACGATCACAGCACGGTCCTTATAAGGTAAGTTAAGGTACGAAGCAGGGTAATGATAAGAAAAGTAGGTATTTTCAATCCGTGATTTAAAGTACCCTAGCGCTGGATTCGCCCCCTTTTGTAATAACCATTTGACTGAAGTAGCTTGTGCTTTAGCTAAAGCAATATCATACGCCGTACCACTAGCATACTGATAACGCTGTTTTCCGCCCATAAATTGATTAATCTTATCGGCTCTGACATTGACTTCGTTAATTAAATGTCGATTAGATGATCGGTAGTTCACTGAAACACCTTTTTGTAATAACGCTTGTGCTTTAGTGAGATTATTATTGGCAATCGCTAATAAAAACTGATCACCGTTTGTAAAATTTTTGAGGTTTGATTTAGGATAACAAGGGCTCATTAATGAAAGAAATAACAACAGTAGTCCACACGACCTCTGCCATGACTGAAAAGAAAAAAGGGGAAAAACCATAAAACACCTCGCTCTATTTAAATGAAATAATTTGCAGAGATAATCCACGATAAACAATCAATAAACCATCCCCTATTTAAGGGATGCTTCTCTAAAAAATAATGCGCCCTCAACAAACTAACGATTAACACTATAAAAATATAATGAAACTCTCTTTAGATGAATTCCAAAACTGGTCAAAAAAATCCATTACATTATTAGGCATGTCAGGTGTAGGAAAAACCTACCTTTCCAATATATTACATCAAAGCAACTGGTTTCATTACTCAGGGGATTACCGTATTGGAACCCGTTATTTAAATGAGCATATTTTAGACAATATTTTACAACATGCGATGCAAGTGCCTTTATTAAACGATCTATTATTGAGTGATTCTATTTATATTCGCAATAATATAACGATAGACCACCTTAAACCTGTTTCTAACTTTATCGGTAAACTGGGTAACCCTGAATTAGGGGGCATGTCATTAAAAGAATTTAAACGTCGTCAGCAGCTACACTACCAAGCGGAGGTCGCCGCGATGCAAGATGTACCTTATTTTATACAAAAATCACAACAGCTCTACGGCTACTCAAATTTCATCAATGACGCGGGTGGGAGTGTTTGTGAGCTGGATCACCCTGAAGTCTTAAAAACACTAGCAGAACACACTGTATTAATTTACATTAAAGCCAGTAAAGAAAATGAGAAAATGCTGATTAAACGGGCTAAAACTGCTCCGAAACCACTGTATTATCGTGAGGCGTTTTTAGATCAACAGCTTGACCTTTATTTACAGGAAAAAGAAATTCCCTATACCACCATGATTGACCCTGATGATTTTGTACGTTGGATCTTCCCACAGCTTTTTTACTCCCGTATTCCACG
>JAGLBW010000120.1 GCA_023146545.1 Cocleimonas sp. | reverse complement strand
AATAGCACAGGATAACTCATACGAAAAATAAAGTGAATTTTAGACAAAAACAAAGCGAACAAAGGTTTATTTGACCTGTTAACGCTTCTCTCTTAACATCTAACAAAGCGCCGATTTGATACAGCTTGCGGGCGCTTAGAACGTATAGGTTTCATAACTTAAATTTCCAATATCATTGTAGAATGCACTTCGTGCCTCGGCATAGCCTACGACATTATTTTTTTAGGAAGTTATTGATATGAAATATTACAGGTTCTAAATAAATACAGCTAAAAGATAGTCTCATCTTTATTGAAACCTACTTTTAGTTGTTAACTAACTGTGGGTTTTTTTATGCCTACACATTGAGATAAAATAAGTAGGACGTTGACATGCCATTAGTTGCACACAATCCATTACCAACCTTTGAGCGTTTAAAACAAGAAGGACAAACCATTCTGCGCTGTGGTGAAGCAATTCATCAAGATATTCGGGAACTCCATATCGGCTTACTCAATATGATGCCCGATGCGGCACTAGCCGCCACCGAGCGCCAATTTTTCCGTTTAATTGGTGAAAGTAATGCGATTATACAATTTAATGTACATCCGTTTACCTTGCCAATTCTCCCCCGTAACGAACAAGCACAACAGCATATTGAAACCTACTACGACACGTTTGAAAGCATCAAATCGCAAGGATTAGATGCTTTAATTATTACCGGTGCAAGTGTTACCCATCCTAATCTTGAAGATGAAATTTTTTGGAAATCTTTAAGCGAAGTCATTGAATGGGCAGATCAACATGTCCCATCAACCTTATGCTCTTGTTTGGCAACCCATGCCGTAATGCAATTACGCCATCAACAAAGACGATACCGCTTAGCCGACAAACGCTGGGGGGTTTATACCCATCAAGTAACTCAACAACACCCTTTAGTCAATCGGATTAATACCCAGTTTAAAGTTCCTCATTCACGTTTGAATCAAATTGACCGAGAACAATTTGAAGCCGCTGGCTTATCCGTTTTAGTGGAAGGAAAGTTAGCAGGAGTACACCTTGCCGTGAGTGAAGACGGGATACGCACCGTTTATTTTCAAGGACACCCTGAATACGATGCCATTAGTTTGGTAAAAGAATATAAACGTGAGGTGTTTCAATTTATATCGGGTCAGTTAAACGATTATCCTCCCTTCCCCGAACATTATTTCGACCCTTACACACAAGCTATTTTTAATGAATATCAAGACAATCTAATCCAAGCTTTGAGTGATAAAACAGAACCGCCCGCCTTTCCTGAACCGCTCATTGTGAAGCAATTACATAATCAATGGCATGATACCGCTGCGGCGATTATGTCCAACTGGATGGGCTTAGTTTATAAAATCACCCATCATGATCGTCTAAAAGTATTCCAAGAAGGCATAGACCCCCATGATCCTTTAGGGTTGAAAGCAGCCCTTTAGACAGATTCAAACGACAGGAAACAATGAGTTAACTCCGTTTCCTATCGCCTCTAAAAGGACACGTTGAATAATGTCTCAGGTAAAACCACCCTCTAAAATAAACGGTAATAAATTAAAGACCAAGCTATCTGGGTAAATATTAATCAGATAAAAGGGACGCTTTATAGTGCGATAACTGAATAGTTGCTTATTATTAATACAAACTGAATGCTTCAATCGTGGAGTATCAGATGAATAATAAAACTAAGCTTCTTCCTATTTGTTTAAATCTTGTCCTTTTTCTTCTCTTTTGTTTTCATTCTGCCCAAGCTAATGAAGGGTTATGGCAGGATATTCAAATCAGCGCTCGCCATAACGATCACTCCCCGTATAACAATAGCCGTGAACTGCATCTGGATGAAACCCAAATGCAACGCTTATTAAAACAAACACAATACGCTCAAAAATCAGCGCAATTGACCCTGATTAGTTTACCGTTACCGAATGGAACCACGGTTAACGTCGCACCAGTTAAAACCAACGTATTACCACCCCAGCTCGCACTTAAATACCCCAATATTAAAACCTATAAAATCACCAGTCATAGCCACAATATTATTGGTGGTCGCCTTGATTTTACACCCTCTGGCTTTCATGCGATGTTACAAACGAATACAGGTCAGGTTATTTATATTAATCCACGCCAAACTTCGGGTAAGCGCCGTTATTACAGCTACCAGAAAAAAGACCAGCACCCAACAACCCCACACCAGTGCGAGTTAAAAAAACAGTCATCTCAACAATCAAGCCCAAGGGATATTCACCCCGCTCACTATCGCACAGCAAACCGTAAGGAGACCAACGCGCATCAATACCGTATTGCAATTGCAGCCACTGGCGAATACACCCAAAGCCAAGGCGGAACGGTTCGTTCTGCATTAAGTGCTATTGTCACTACCCTAAATCGAATCAACTCAATCTATGAGCGCGATTTAGGACTTCATCTTTTACTCGCTGAAAATAATGATGAGATTATTTATACCGATACTCAGTCAGACCCTTATAGCAATGGGCAGTCACGTCGTTTGCTGGATGAAAATCAACAGAACCTGAATACGGTGATTGGCTCAGCACATTATGATATTGGACATGTGTTGGGTACATCAGGGGGCGGTTTAGCCATTGTTAGTGGCTTATGTTCCAGCAGAAGTAAGGCGAAAGGAGCATCAGGACTCAATGATCCTCAAGGTGATCATTTTAATGTTGATTTTGTCGCACATGAAATTGGTCATCAATTAGGCGCAACGCATACCTTCAATAGCAATCAAGGCTTATGCTCGGGTAGCACCCGTACTTCACGCACTGCGTTTGAACCAGGAAGTGGCTCAACCATTATGGCGTATACGGGAATTTGTGGCAGTGATAATCTACAAGCAACCACTGATGCGATGTTTCATATTGGGAGCATTGATCAAATTAAAAATAATCTTAACTATGGCGTTGCGAGTACCTGTGGTCAACATTCAGAAAATACTAACCGCGCTCCTGCCGTGAAAGCAGGGAAAGATTATACCATCCCGACCCACACACCCTTCATGCTAAAAGGCATGGTCAATGACCCTGAAAATGACACCTTAAGTCATACATGGCAACAAATTGATTCAGGCAGTAGCTCCGAAGAACATAATGACCGAGGCAACAATGCACTGTTTAGATCGTATACCCCCAGCGCTTCAACCTCTCGCACTTTCCCTCTATTAAATAGTATTTTAAGCCATCAAAAAATTAAAGGGGAAACCTTGCCCACAACCGAGCGTGAGTTAAATTTCAAGTTTAGCAGTCAAGATGGTCACAATAATACCAACGGTGATACGGTTAAAATCCATGTTAAGGATACAGGCAGTCGTTTTGCACTCGATTTACCCTACACCCATTATACGATTGGTGAAACCACGGCATTAACATGGCATGTTGCTAATACACATCAAGCACCGATTAACTGTCAAACAATCGACATTGCACTATCACAAGATGGTGGACAACATTTTGCAACCTTATTGGCATCAAATGTGCTTAATAATGGAAAAGCCTCGGTTTATCTTCCCAATACACTGTCACCCAGCACCACTGCACGTTTTAAAATAAGCTGTAGTGATAATATCTTCTTTGCTATTTCCTATCAGAATTTTGCGATAGGTTATGAAACGTCTGACCACAGCCAATCCCCATCACCCGAACCCCATCTGATCAATAAAAAACAACCACAACAACCGTTAAATAATGAATCTAAAATTGGAGCGGGTGCATTTAATCTTTATCTGTTTTGTTTCTGTTTGTTGCTAATTTTATCTTCTCAATGCTTTAGAAAAAATAAACTAACAACTAACACAAAGGGGTTCAATGGCTAAGGAATGAGAACTCAATAACCTCCAAAAAAATATTGTCGTAGGATATGCTGAGCTAGGAGGCATCATCAACGATGCACCGATGATGCGCTTTATTCCTTAACGCATCCTACAGCAATATTAGACAGTCAATTTGTGAACACCTAGAGTTAATGGATAAGACTGTCGCTAATAGTCCATCTAATAACTCCGAAAGATTATCTTTAATTTCACACCCTTTATCTCAGCGCATAACACTGTTTATTCACTGTTCAGGATTCAGTTGTCATAATTTCTTCTTTTTAAAGATAATTCTTTCCCCTCGCCTATAACAAAAAAACAGGGATTGTCAACTAAAATAATAAAAAATGGATACTCCCTCATGAAAAAAATATTGATTGCTTTAGGTCTGTGTATCGCTACCCCTATTTTTTCTGTGCCACTTTGGACAGACCGTAATAACACACCGAAAACCGATGCACAGAAGAAAACAGGCTTCTCCAGCTATTCAGCGCGTACCTTATCATTGAATGAAACCGCGTTACGTCAACAACTTTTATCTCATGAAGGCGCTTCACAAAAAAACAATTCACCTGTAAAGATAACATTACCCTTACCCGATGGCTCAAGCCTTCAGGTCATCGCCACTGAATATTCCATGTTGGAAAAAAATCTTGCTGCCCAGTTTCCTCAAATAAAAACATGGAAAGTACAGGCTGCTAACGGAAAAAATATACACGGGCGCATTGATTTTACCTCCGAAGGCTTTCATGCTCAGCTCACCTTAGAGAATGGCGATACTGTTTTTATCGATCCTGATCGCACTCACCTAACACAGCAACTCAAGACCGATAAATCATCCGTGCGTTACCATAGTTTTAGCAAACAAAAAAATAAACACTTATTTAAACCACAAGCGACTTCAACAGATGTTGTCACACCACTTTCTTCCTCAGTACCTGTTGATAGCCAAACTATTCAACGCAGGTTGGCACAACGCGACGCACCCTTCCTAACAACCTATCGTTTAGCCTTAGCGGCAACCGCAGAATATACCGCGCTACATAAGGGAAAAGAAGGGGCATTTAATGCAATGGTCACCACCATCAATCGTGTCAATGCTATTTACGAACGTGATCTTTCTATTCGTTTAAGGTTGGTTGATAAAACCAACGCACTGATCTATACCAATACAACCACCGATCCTTATACACAAGATAACACTAGCCTCATGTTGGATGAAAACATTAGCAATTTAGATCGTGTGATTGGTAGCGGTCATTATGATATTGGACATTTATTTGGTGGGGCAGGCACAGCGGGGTTAGCCCTCTTAAGTAGCGTTTGTCGTACCACTAAGAATGCCCACAAAGCAGGCGGAGTAACAGGATCAGCCTCTCCCTTTGGGGATAGCTTTAATATTGATTATGTTTCACACGAGATTGGACATCAATTTGGAGCAACCCATACCTTTAATAGCACGACACAAAGCTGTGATCATGGCAATAGAGAGTCAACCAGCGCTATCGAGCCAGGCAGTGGTAGCACCATTATGGCTTATGCGGGAATTTGTGGTTTTGATAATTTACAACGTCATTCTGATGCAGTCTTCAATGCTGCCAGTATTGAGCAAGTTAACCATTATCTTCATGACAGCGGCAAAGCAAATTGTGGTGCAAAATCCCCAAGTGGCAATACCAATCCCACCATTAGCACAGGGCATGTTTATACCATCCCCAACAATACCCCTTTTGTATTAACAAGCACCGCTAATGATGCAGAAGGTGACCAATTAACATATACATGGGACCAGCAAGACGCTAAAGGAACGGCTTCGGAAGTCGGGGTTGATACGGGTGATAATCCACTGTTTCGGAGTTATTTACCCCGCCGCATAAATACCCGCTATTTTCCAAGCCTTGATACGCTATTAGGTTCAGCCCCGATTAAAGGTGAAACACTACCAACAACGGATCGTGAATTACACTTCGCAACCACCGTAAGAGATCAGAAAGGCGGAATAGAACGAGCCGATACCAAAATTATTACATCAGGCAATCCCTTTGCTTTACTCACACAAAACCAAGATCAATCTTATATCAGTGATCAACGTATTACGATACGTTGGAATGTTTCAGGAACAAATAGCGCACCGATTACGTGTCCACGCGTTGGTATCAAATTATTAAAAGGGGCAGGAAAGCAGAATCTACTCTTACTGTTAGCAGATACTGAAAATGATGGACAGCAAGACATCAGTATTCCTAGCGATATCGGTACAAGCTATCGCTCTCGTCTTATGGTGAGTTGTCGTAATAACATTTTCTTTGCACTATCAAAAGGGAATATTGTGATTAACGGAGCAGAAAATGCAATCCAACTTGCCGTCGAAGATATTAGTATCAAAGAAGGCAACAAAAAACAGTTAGTCGCTTTTAAGGCAACTCTAAATAAAATATCAGATAAAACCACAACCGTTCACTATAAAACACAAAGTGAAACCGCCCAAGCGGGGGAAGATTTTACTTATAAAGAGGGCGTATTATCGATTGCCGCAGGTGAAAAAAGTGCCTCTATTTATATCGAAATCAAAGGAGATTTAATAAGAGAAAATGATGAAACCTTCCAGTTATTACTCTCAACTAATAATTCACAAATCATTCTAACCCGTAAAACGGTATCCGCCACTCTCATTGATGATGACAATGAAGCCCCATCCACTAAAAAGGACAAGGCGGGCGGAATGTTTAACCCTTTGTTTTTTATATTTCTATTACTGCTATCAGTAGGGAAGCATCTGTTTTACACGGTTAAATTATTAATATCGACGGATAAAACATAATTCAATAACCAATAGGTAACCGCCGCCACTAATAGCGTAAACAATAAAAAGGCCCCTATTTTTATCCACTTTGTCGTCGGTTCAGGAGGTTCACCGTAGCGATTAATATTGCCACTGCCTGGAATGAGTAAAAAGATAAAGGTACCAAAGGGAATAATGATGATACTGGAGAGCCAGCCGCTGACATTAAAGTCATGACAACGTTGAATGGTGAGTTGAAATAATAAAATCAACGCAACACTGATCCCAATCACTAAAATAATATAGGCAACAATTTGACCGATTTGACCAATTTGGCTGGCAATACCTGCCAGTGCCGTTAATATTGATAACGTAAGAAAAGGCAAAACTAAAGAGTAGAAAAAATAACGCAACCGTCCAATTCGTCCATCACTAGAGAATAACTCTACTTGGCTATAGCGTTGTCGATCTGTATTTTTATTTGAATAAGTATTACTCGCATCCATTTTATTTTCCCTTATTCTATCTAGTAGCAGTAGTTTAAAATACTGTCACAAGATTAAAAAAAGAGAACCTTAACTCCAGATGAAAGTAGTGATTTTAACGCGGAATGAAATACCCCATTGAGGAATGCATTGATCTGCAATCAGTTAAAGTACTCAGTGCATAAGAAAAACAGGATAATGAGACGCTATATTAGCGCTCTGGAAATACCCAATCAGGGCGAATATAATGACAAGTGTAACCCTTTGGAATACGTTCTAGGTAATCTTGATGCTCGGGTTCGGCTTCCCAAAACTCCCCCAGTTTTGAAACCCTTGTCACCACAGGTCTTGACCAAAGACCTGAAGCATTAGCCGCGTCAATGGTGCTAAGTGCTATTATCCTTTGTTCATCCTGCGTATAAAAAATTTCTGAACGATAAGCACTCCCACAATCATTACCTTGACGGTTAAGCGTTGAAGGGTCATGAATCTGAAAAAAGTAGCTCAATATTTTGCGATAGGTTGTGATGTCATTATCAAACTCAATCTCAATCGCTTCAGCATGTAAACCATGATGCTGATAAGTTGCATGGGGTACGCTGTCATCGCCTGTATAACCCACTCGGGTAGTAACCACTCCTGATAATTTACGGATCAAATCCTGCATTCCCCAAAAACACCCCCCTGCTAAAACAGCACGTTCAATACTCATTGATTGTTCTCCATTATTGATTGATTTTTATTGCAAAGCAGAGCCATGAAACGCTAGCCTTCCGCGCTTAACTCCATAACAGGGTCTTGTTGGTTCGTTCCTGTAGGCCAGATTAATAATTGGGTTTTAGCCCCTTTATCTACATCATTGATGTGTAACCGTAAGCGTAGTTTCGTGTGTACTTTCGGGTTAACGTTCAGTTGCTTCCAAGGAATTGAAGCCGTGAGCAAATAACCCTTTTCAGTTTGAAGGCATAATGAATACCCTTCCGCAGGTTTGTGGGGGGAATATTCAAACTGATAGAGCTTGTCGGTGGTAATATTAAAACGAATATTATCTCCCTTTTGAACCTTATCATCCTGTACCGCAAGGGTAAGGTAAAAATTAGTTTGATCCCAATGGGCTTGCCATTTTGCTGATAAATCTTCTTTAAGTGCAGTATCTGATTCAATCAAATCCTCAGCTACTGATTTTTGAGCAGAGGGATTAATCAACCAATAGGTTTCAAGACTCCAAATATCTTCGAGTGTGTTAGTCGCTAGAATAGGAATGGATTGATTTTTGATAGTGGTTCGTTGACGCTTTGAGTGATCACGAGTTTGCTGTATTTCCTTTAAATAGGTCAGAGCAGCATCAAATTTAGGTGCTTTATCGCGTGCTTGTGTCACGTATTCTTTTAGTCCCCAACTGCCATACCAACTGTAAATCCGGGGTGCACTAAAGAGCACAAAGACTTTACCGCCTGCTTTATCCCATTCTCGCAAATAGTTAAGGTACAACTCACCCATTCGTGGATCACGATTAGTCGCATACAACAAAGGGTTAGGGTCTTGGTCTACCGTTCGAGTATCCCAGTCCACCAAGTGCTGTCCGCCTTCATAGGCGACAAGATCCACACCAAAAGCTTCCGCTACTTTTTGCTGAACACGCATTTGTTGAATACTGGCTTCTACTCCTCTTTTCGAGTAGGTATTGTTTAATAAGTCAAACACATCATCGGTTGTTTTAGCTTTTCTTAAATCCTCAAGATCAGTGGTAAAATAAGGCGCAACGGCTAACGCATCGGTAAATTTATAAGCATCATTATAGGACAGTAATAGACTGGATAAACGTGGATTACTCGACCATCCCCCAAGGGTACGAATCAGACGTTGATTTCCTTTAAATTCACGTTCCCAAATTTTAAACGTTTCAACACTACGTTTTGAGTAGTATTTCTGCCTTGCAATGTTTTCATCCTGATCTAAATTTTGTTTTAACCCCATTTTCATTGCATATTCATAATGTACAAAAATAGGGTTCCATGTTTCGTTACTGTACTCGACATAAACCTTAAGATTAGGATTGAGGTGTTTGTTCACATAAGCTGCAAACTGCTTAATATAATCATCACTTGCTCTATAAGGCATTGAAAACCAAGGATTAGCTTCCAATCGATTGGCTAACGCCACCATAATTTCTAACGGTGCGCCTCGTGTTCTGGGTTTTCCTCCCCAACTGGCTTTTTCCAAGGTATTACGCGCTGACCAGTTTTCGATAGGCTTACGTGTCATCCCTGACATATTCATAAAACGCACCACCTTAAAGTGACGCATAAAATCAAGATAGTAGGGATTAAAGAGAATCGTTTTATAGTGTTGTTCAAACGAAAGATAGTCTTTTTTAGCACATTCTTTATTGGTTTGAACGTGTCGATAAGGCACGCTACTGCAAATACCGCCCGACATCAAAATATGAATATTACGAATATAATTTTGAGGATCCGTTTTTTGTATCACTAAGGAGGCATTAAGAATCTTATCCTTGCCCGCTTTGATTTCAATAATATCCTTTCCTGGACGACGTACCACAATCGCCGCATCATTACCGTAGTGGATTTTACCTTGTCCTTCATAAAGCACCGTATAAAAACCATCAGGCACGGTACCTGCGGGCAAACGATTCAAAAACTTCGTACCCGCAACCCCTCCGTTTAATTTTTTAGGCCAACCATTCTTATCGTATTCAACACTTTCTTTACTTAACCAAGGGAAAGTTTGAGCAAAAGGAATCGATGCTTTAAACAGATCGACAAAGGGAATGCTTGATGTATCCTCACGCACCTCATTAGTATTAATCCCTAAAATTTCAGCACTATGGTTTTTTTGTATGGTTTTTAATTCTGATTTTGTTGGGGTTGGAACAGGTTTGGGCTGGGAGATAAGATACAGGAGAACACCAATACTAATCGCTGAGATAAGAGAAATAAATAAAGGCAAACCTTTGAATACACGCATTAAACTGTCCGTAGTTAAAGGGGGATTGCTAAAAAATAATAGAAATAAAAGTGGCTACCAACATGTTGAACTGTTCGCTGGAGACAGATTATCTGATTCAATTCTATCAGTTTCAAGTAAAACTATTGCTTTATTTATTGCCTCTATTGCTTCAATCACCTTGATGATCAGAAAGCCTTTTCGGAGGCTACACCTTACAAAAAGGGTAGCTAGCACGTATTATATTCCAAGTAACAAGCGTCCAAATTGTTGTGGGTTTTTCCATGCATTATCTTCTGTCGCATGCCATGCTAGCTTCGCATCGCGTCCGTCACCATTATCATCATCATTAATTTGTATATCAATACCAATAGCTTGCCCTTCTTTCGGATAAACGCCTAGAGAACGCCAAGGAATGGAGGCTTCTAAAATTAAACCACTATCGGTACGCGTCATGGTTTGTTGAATACCCATATCGCGACGGGGTGCTGAATTTTGACTTAGACTAACTTTTTGATCCTTCCAACGAAAGATCAGATGAAAATCATTGCGTCCATCAAAGGTAGCGGTTCGACTACCATCCGCATCAATATAGATTTCAATCGAATCATCACTCCATGGCTGAACCGAGTCACGAACAAAATTATCATCCAAAGTATCAACGCGGATGTGTAAATATTCGGGATCCCATTTCGCCTGCCAAACCGCACTTAGATCATCACGGTTGATTAAATCACCCCCTATCACATGCGTGAGTTGAATTGCACTGCTGTGATTCCATTCTCTATCTTTTCTACCCCGATGAATAATCGCATCAGGACGTTGTGCTTGCCTTATTGGTGCTTTTGGTACGAAGGTATTGCTCGTTCTTGGTTTTGTTCTAGATTTTACATTGATTTTTTTTCTGATAGGTCTCTTTTTCTTAGCTAAAATCTGTTTTTTTATTGGTTTTTTTTGGGCAAACTTAGATTTTTTGCCGTTTCTAACCAGTGCATAAACACCTTTTCCTGGGTTAATAGCAGGTTTTGCTTTTCGAGCAATTCGAGCACTTCGACACGCTGTCCACCAACAAGGATTACGGCGAATAAATTGTAAAATAGCACGGTGTTTAGGGGCTTTACTTAATGGTTGTGTTAGGTATTCTTTCGTTCCCCAGCTACCAAACCACTGTGAAGTGCGTGGTGCTGAAAAATGAACAAACAATGTCCCGCCCACTTTCTTCCAACCGTTAAGAAAGTCTTTATAGGCTTTTGCCATACGCCAATCTCGGTTAGCAGCAATCAGTATCTTAGTAGGGTTTTTATGGATTGAACGGCTTTTCCAATCGACAAGGTGTTGCCCACCCTCATAAGCAATTAAATCAATTCCATAATCTTTGGTCAATTTAGCATGTTTAGCAATTAACTTAACCACACCAGGGATCGAGTAGAGTTCTTTTTTATCGTACAAGGCTTTGAAAATATCATTCACTGACCGAGCGCGACGGGCTGTGGCTAACTTAGGATAAAAATACGGAGCGATGGCTAAGGCATCGACTTTTTTATAGGCATTACGATACGTTAGTAGCATTTCGGATAAACGAGAATACCCTGTCCAACTTCCCATAACGCGTACAATACGTTGTGTTCCACCAAAAACCTTTTCCCACATATCAAAAATTTGCACTGAACGCTGAGAGTAGAATTTATAACCTGCTTTAGCACGATCCCGATCAAGGCGTAAGGCTTCCCCTTGATCCTTCATATAGTGTGCTTGTGTAAAAATGGTATTCCATGCCTCGTTAGTGTATTCAACATAGACTTTCAACCCTGGACGAAGATGACGACGCACATAACCCGCAAAACGGCGAATATAATCATTATCCGCTTTATGCGGCAAGCAGAACCACGGATCAGCCCCTATTTGATTGGCTAACTCAATCATAATTTCCAGTGGTGCTCCCCGAACCGTTGGTTTCCCTCCCCATGTTTGTTGGTTCATCACATTACGTTCACTCCAACGACGAATCGGGTTGCGAGTGATCCCTGCCATATTCATAAACCGAATGACTTTAAAATCTTTCATGTAATTGAGGTAATCAGGATTAAATATAATACTGGCATAGTGTTTCTCGAAAGACACATAGTTTCGTCTTGAACAACTTCTTTTGCTCTTCACCCGCTTATAGGGATTATTCAGACAAATACCACCAGGCATTAGAATACGGATATTACGGATATGGTTTTTAGGGTCAGTTTTTTTAATAATTAAGGTGCTTCGTAGCTCTTTATCCTTGCCTGCGGTTATTGAGATAATATCTTTGCCTGCAGAGCGTTTAACGAGCTTAGCATCATTACCATAAATAATTTCTCCTTTACCTTGGTATAACACCGTATACAAACCATCAGGCACCGTACCTGCGGGAAGCTTGTTAAGAAAACGTGTCCCTACTTGACCCTTTTTAGGAATATAAACAGGCCACCCCTGTTTATCATACTTCACCTTACCTTTTGTTAACCAAGGTCTTGCTTCCTCAAAGGGTACAGAAGCTCTAAAGACATCAACAAACGGCACACTGGCATCATCGTCCATCACTTCATTACTATTAATACCTAAAGGGGAGCGTATATTTGCCGCAGCAAAGCTGGTTGATGCTTGAATAACAAGCAGGAAACTTAGCCCAAGTTTCCTTAAGATTTTATAAGACATAATTTTTATTATTTATTATTTAGCGTTTATTATTTTTGTTGTTGCCGTTATTCAGAGCAGAAAGGTACTGCAAAGGTTTCAGCGCTTCGATAAATGGCATCAATGGTTATTTGATTGTGCCCAATAAATGATCACCTAACACTTATTGTTCTTGAACTACTTAAAAAATAAAGCCAAGCTAATGAGGGGAAGATTGTAAAAAATAAGATTAAGACCCAATAGAATTTACAGTGTAAGTTATTTTGTTTTTTATACTGATAACAACTGTCAATGCCTAACATTACAGGCGGTCTCATTGTAGCGTAGATTAGCACTCTTGGTTTACAATTGCAGACTAACGGCTAAACACAAACTTAATAAGCCATTTAAAATACAGGTGATCACACCCCATCAATTAATTTTTCCCTTAAAACATTAGCATTTAGCACCTAGAATGAATTCAATCAGGATCATTTGTTGTAGCAGCTACTGCTCAGATAAGCTCCGAAGACAATCAAAAAAGATCACACACACAAAATAACAAACGATAAGGAATAACCATGAGTCGTAACTATAATTTTAGCGCAGGGCCTGCCATGATCTCAGAAGCTGTTTTAACACAAGCGCGTGATCAGATGCTAAATTGGAATGACACCGGTATGTCGGTGATGGAAATGAGTCACCGTGGTAAAGAATACCTTAGTATTGCAACGCAAGCAGAAACAGATTTGCGCGATTTATTAAACATCCCTGAGCATTATAAGGTATTGTTTTTACAAGGCGGTGCAAGCACACAGTTTTCTGCTATTCCAATGAATTTATTAGATGGTAATGAGACCGCTGATTATATTAATACAGGGACATGGTCAAAAAAAGCGATTAAAGAAGCACAGCGTTATTGTGATGTTAATGTTGTCGCCTCGAGTGAGAATAGTGACTTTTTATCAATCCCACCGATTGAGTCTTGGAATCTCAACGAAGATGCCGCTTATATGCATTACACCCCCAATGAAACCATTTCAGGCGTTGAGTTTCACTGGATTCCAGAGGTCGGGGATGTACCTTTAGTTGCTGATATGTCCTCTACATTGTTATCCCGCCCCCTTAATGTTGAAAAATATGGGTTAATTTATGCAGGCGCACAAAAAAATATTGGTCCTGCGGGACTAACGCTTGTGATTGTTCGTGAAGATCTCATCGGTAAAGCACTTAAAAATACACCTGCCATGATGGATTATGCCATTCAATCAAAAGCAGGTTCTATGTATAACACGCCCCCGACTTACAGTTGGTTTTTAGCAGGTTTAGTTTTCAAATGGCTAAAGAAAAACGGGGGGTTGGAAGCAATGGCTGAGATTAACGAGCGCAAGTCAGTTAAGCTTTATAATGCGATTGACACCTCTGATTTTTATAAAAATTCAGTGAATATAAATTGTCGCTCATGGATGAATGTTCCGTTTACATTGGGTAACTCAGATCTGGATAGCGATTTTCTTTCTCAAGCGGCAGCACAAGGCTTAGTGACCTTAAAAGGACATTCTTCAGTTGGGGGTATGCGTGCAAGTATTTACAATGCGATGCCTGAGGCTGGAATAGATGCCTTAATTTCCTTTATGGTTGAATTTGAAGCAAAGTACGGTTAATAATCATTAACAATTGCCAACAAATAGCACAGGCGTTTATTGTGAAGACGCAATCAAGTACTTATAATCAGCCCTTCCTTTTTTGTTCGTGCTTTCCACGTGGTGATAATAAATGAGTGATGATGCTCCATTGGTAACAACGCTGTCCGATATACGTGAGCGTATTGATACACTAGATACACAAATCTTAGACCTCCTTTCACAGCGTGCTCAATGTGCGGAACAAGTCGGTGAAGTCAAACGCGCCGCAGGGGAAAAAGATATTAATTTTTATCGTCCCGAACGCGAAGCACAAATACTGCGGCGGATGGTCTCACTCAATAAAGGGGTGTTACAGGATGAACAGATTACCCGTATTTACCGTAGTATTATTTCTTCTTGCTTAGGCTTGGAACAACGCCTTAGCATTGCTTATTTAGGCCCTGAAGGGACTTATACGCATTCCGCTACTCAAAAACATTTTGGTGAAGGCGTTGATTTATTACCCTTAGCCTCCTTTCCACACATCTTTCGAGAAGTTGAGGCAGGTACGGTTGATTATGGTGTCGTTCCGATTGAAAACTCGACTGAAGGAGTGGTTTCACATACTTTGGATTTATTTGTTCACTCGCCACTTAAAATTTGTGGTGAGATCTACTTACCAATCCATCACCATTTAATGTGTCAGTCGAGCACCTTAACCTACCCCGAAGTCACAACAATTTACGCCCACCAACAAGCATTAGGACAGTGCCGACAATGGTTAGACACTAACTTGCCCAACGTGGAACGGGTGGCACTTTCAAGTAATGCCGAAGGGGCAAGGTTAGTTCAAAATGAAGCCCATTCGGTTGCTATTGCAGGACAAGCAGCGGCAGAGCTGTATCAATTACACACCTTGCAACGAAATATAGAAGACAATACCAATAACACCACCCGCTTTTTGGTCATTGGTCATCAAGAGATTCCCCCCAGCGGAGACGACAAAACGACACTATTAATTTCTGCTAAAAACCGTTCAGGAGCGCTCTATCATTTACTCCAACCCTTATCCTATTATGGTCTGGATATGACCCGTATTGAATCCCGTCCTTCTCAAAACACTAATTGGGAGTACTTGTTTTTTATGGATATTAGCGGTCATGTTGAGGATAAAAAAGTATCCGCCGCCTTGAACGAGTTAGAAGCAGAAGCAGAGTTATTCCGTGTTTTAGGCGCTTACCCCAAAGCTATTCTCTAAAAAATAAAAGAGCAGACTAAAAATAAAGATGAAAAATAAATTTATTGATCAAGCTGTTACAGGTATCCAAGGATTAAGTCCTTACCAACCTGGAAAACCCATTGAAACACTAGAACGTGAATTAGGCATTCAAAATAGCCTAAAACTGGCATCCAATGAAAATCCTTTAGGCGCAAGTCCATCCGTTTTAAAGGCACTCCAAGGTGATTTAGAACCCGCATTTTATCCTGATGGCAATGGTTTTATACTCAAACAAGCGTTAGCCAAAAAATTAGGGGTAGCATCCGCACAAATTACCTTAGGCAATGGCTCTAATGATATTTTAGATATGATTGCACGGGTCTTTTTATGCCAAGGACGTGCCGCTATTTTTTCCCAATATGCTTTTGCCGTTTACCCGATTGCGACCCAAGCCGTTGGCGCAACATCTCAAATTGCCCCAGCACTGCCCGTCAATCATCCGAAGAGGGCATATGGTCATGATCTTGAAGCGATGCTATCGCTTATCACGGATAGCACACGGGTTATTTTTATTGCTAATCCAAACAATCCAACAGGTACATGGCTGGATCAAACGGCTTTGCGCGCCTTTATGGATCAAGTCCCACAACGGATTATTACCGTTATCGATGAAGCTTATTTTGAATACGTGGATGAAGCCGATTACCCTGATACCTTGCAATGGTTAGATCACTACCCTAACTTAATTGTCACCCGCACCTTTTCAAAAATTTATGGTCTAGCCAGTTTACGGATCGGCTATGCGATCTGTCATGAAGACATCGCTGATTTATTAAACCGCGTGCGCCAACCTTTTAATGTCAATACCCCAGCATTAATCGCGGCAACAGCGGCACTAGATGATGAGCAACATATCAAACAGTGCGCTGACCTTAATCGTCAAGGTTTGGATTTTTGGAAGCATCATTGCAGACAACGCCAACTTAATTTTATCCCTAGCGTGGGTAATTTCATTAGTATTGATATGGCACAAGAGGCATCGCCTGTTTATCACGCTTTATTACGACAAGGGGTAATTGTTCGTCCCATTGCCAATTATGGCTTACACCAGCATTTGCGAATTACTATTGGTACTCCCGAACAAAATCAACGCTGTTTAACCGCCTTAGATTACGTCTTAGCCGCCTCAGAGACTGGCTTATGATTCGCCAGCTCACCATTTTTGGTGTTGGTTTAATTGGTGGATCTTTAGCACTTGCGCTTAAAAAAGCAGGCTATTGCCAACATATTATAGGCTGTAGTCGCCGTGAGGATCATTTACAGCGTGCCGTTGATTTAGGGGTGATTGACGAATACACCCTTGACCCCAAGGCAGCGGTTAAAACAGCCGATATGATACTGTTAGCCGTACCAATGGGGGCAATGGAAGCTATATTTAAACGCATTGCAGGTCACTTAAAAGAAGGCGCGGTTATTACCGATGCAGGGAGTGCAAAAGGCAGTGTTGTACGGGCAGCTCAAGCTGCTTTTGGTGAAGTACCCCCTCAATTTGTACCTGCACACCCGATTGCAGGTCGTGAAAAAAGTAGTGTTGAAGCGGCTCTTGTTGATTTATACGTTGGTCATAAAGTGATCCTAACCCCCTTAGAAACGACGAACCCCCAAGCGATACAAAAAGTACGTAAAATGTGGCACGTTGCAGGGGCTGAAGTGGAAACCTTAGGGGTAGCACAACATGATGCGGTATTGGCTGCAACCAGCCACCTTCCCCATATTCTGGCTTTTTCTTTTGTCAATAGTCTATCCGAATCTCCAGAACATCAGGCTATTTTTCATTATGTTGCCGGCGGTTTTAAAGACTTTAGCCGTATCGCATCCAGTGATCCTGTCATGTGGCGTGATATTTGTCTTGAAAATAAAGCAGGAATTTTGGTAGCACTTGATCACTATCAAAAGAACTTATCTGAATTATCAATATTAATTGCCAATGAAGACAGCGAGGCACTACTCGCCGCCTTTGCTCATGCAAAAACCGTCCGAGACCGTGTTATTGATTAGCCGATACAACACTTCCCCATAAAAAACAAAACCTTACCGAGAGAGAAACCGAGATGACTCACCCCCTTATTTTTAAGACCACACCGAAAGGAAAACTAACGGGTAAGCTACGTGTTACAGGGGATAAATCCATGTCCCACCGTTCAATTATGTTAGGTGCATTAGCTGAAGGCACTACCGTTATTACGGGGTTTTTAAAGGGTGAAGATTGTTTAGCAACGATTAAAGCCTTTCGCAGTATGGGGGTTGAAATTGAGGATACCGAAAATAATAAGGTTACGGTACACGGCGTGGGAATGCAGGGGTTAACAGCCCCTGAAAGCGATCTGGATATGGGCAATTCAGGGACAGCAATGCGATTACTCACAGGCATTATGGCAGGACAATCTTTTGATTCGGTCTTGACAGGTGATGCCTCATTATCCACTCGCCCAATGCGACGGATTACACGCCCTTTAGAAAAAATGGGGGCAACCATTACAACCGCCGAAGGTGGAACGCCACCCCTTCGCATTAAAGGCAATCCTCAATTATCCGCGATTCATTACGATTTACCCGTTGCCAGCGCACAAGTAAAATCAGCGGTCTTATTAGCAGGATTATATGCCAAAGGAGAAACTTCCGTTACCGAACCTGCGGTCACTCGTGATCATAGTGAACGCATGTTACGGGGTTTTGGTTACCCTGTTAACACCAACAACAACCGTATGTCATTAATCGGGGGTGGCAAACTCACCGCTTGCCCTATTGATGTCCCCGCAGATATATCCTCCGCCGCTTTCTTTATCGTTGGTGCAAGTATTGCCGAAGGCTCTGATTTAACACTAGCGCATGTCGGCGTTAATCCAACCCGCACAGGGGTGATTGATATTTTAAAACTAATGGGTGCAGACATTACGCTATCCAACCAAAAAACAGTCGGCGGTGAGCCTGTCGCCGATATTCGTATTCGTTCTGCACCACTAAAAGGAGTTCATATTCCAGAAGCCTTAGTGCCTTTAGCGATTGATGAATTTCCTGCTTTATTTATAGCTGCAGCCTGTGCTAAAGGTCAAACCGTCCTAACAGGTGCCCAAGAGCTAAGAGTCAAAGAAAGCGACCGTATTCAAGTCATGGCAGAAGGCTTAATCACTTGTGGTGTTGATGCGACCCCAACACCTGATGGTATTATTATCAATAATAGCCCAATTACCGCAGGTGAAGTCGATAGTCATGGTGATCACCGTATCGCAATGGCCTTTACAATGGCAGGACTCTGTGCAGAAGGCAGTATCGTGATTAACGACTGCGAGAATGTAGACACCTCGTTTCCTAATTTTATTGCGATTGCTTCACAAGCTGGCGTTGGGGTATCTGCTTTATAGCTCATTGTAAAACAACAGAT
>JAGLBW010000012.1 GCA_023146545.1 Cocleimonas sp. | reverse complement strand
TCGATAAGGCATTGGTCAATCCTAATATGATTGATTAATGAAGTCCTGCTGTGTTGTTCTTTGCAACTCAACGGGGCGAAAAATCCTAAACCACCTGATTTTTAAGTGAAGGTTTAGAGAACCTAAGAGCATAAAGCGTAATATCGCGGGTGTCAATTATATAAAGCAAGCAAACGGGTAAAACCTATGAGAAGTGTCAATAATTACGCAACTTATAAATTTCGGCATCTTAATTAGAGTGCGAAAACAACGTAGCCTGACATCCACGTCGCGTCATACAGGCTACGTTGCTGCTCATTAGCCAAAGCAAGACCTTTAGACTAGAATAATAGGTGGAGGCGTTGCACTTATCCACCCTATTAGGTTTTCAAATAAATTTTAGAACCCATTAAGACCTTTTATTGAGCATTGAGTAATACTTACAACCTTTATTATCACCACCATCACTTAATTTTTCAAGCGCTTTACTCCATTTGCTGATGTACTGAAACACTACTAATATCATCACTATTTTGAAATGCATTGATGAGTAACGTAGCTTGTTTTGTTGTTGCAGTACTTTTCTTTAGATAGATTTCGACTTTGATTTTTTCATCAATGTAATGCAATACAATACTGAGGATGCTGTCTGCTAGACCACTTTTTTCTATACTGGGGTACAGCGTTTTAATCAGTTGTTTTCGGCTGGGTAAGTTGTTGGAAGGTTGTAATGATTCATCATCTTCGGGGTCAATGTGTACGGTCATATCGGTCATTTCGGGAAAGGTTTTCCGCGTTTTATTCATGACATTTTCTGCAATATAATGACCTTCAGAGACGCTAATAAAGGCATTGACTTGAATATGAACATCGGCGAGTACTTTACTGCCCATTTTACGGGTTCTGAGTAGGTGTAAATTTTCAACGCCTTCTAGATTTGCGATGAATTTTTTGATCGTATTAACTTTTTCCAAATCTAACGCAGTATCGACTAGCTCCATCGTACTGTCTAAAATAAGTCGTGCGCCCATGTAAAAAATCATAATAGCAACGGCTATTGCCGCGACAGCATCCAGCCAAGGGATTTGAAAAAAGACACTCCCAGCAACACCGAGTAGTACCATTAAAGAGGAGAGTGCATCGGAACGATGATGCCAAGCATTGGCGCGTAATAAATTGGAGTCCACTTGTTTTGCCACAAATGTGGTGTATTGATATAAACCTTCTTTAGCAATAATGCCCAATACGGCGAAAACAATGGCAAGGCTACTGGGTTGCTGTAACGTGTCGAAGTGTATTAAGCGACCCAATGCATTTAAACCAATGCCCACTGCAACGCCTGCTAAGGCCATTCCCAATATAACGGTTGCAACAGTTTCAATGCGTTCATGACCGTAAGGGTGGTCTTCATCAGGGTCTTTGCTGGCAAGTTTTGCGGCAAACAGTACCACGAAATCACTGGCAAGATCGGAAAGTGTGTGTAGCCCGTCGGCTATCAGTGCTTGAGAGTGGCTAAAGAAACCACCAATCAGCTGGATAAGAGATAACTGCACATTAACGATGATGCCCGTGAGTGTCACCTTGCGGGTGGCTTCATAACGACTCGGTGTTTCATCGCTTGCATCGGTTGAAACAGGCGCTGTCATTGGCTTTCCCCGACTTGAACCACCACAATATAGTCATAATCTTGTTGGCGGGTGCTGAGCGTTTTATGTCCGTGTACTTTTGCCCATGCTGGAATGTCATGCAATACGCCAGGGTCGGTCGCGGTGACTGTTATTTGATCGCCTACCGTGAGTGTTTCGATTAATTGTTGCACACGAATAACAGGCATCGGGCAAAGTAATCGACGAGCATCTAAAATATGCATGAAGGTATCTCTTGGTCAGCAAAGGGGTAAAAGGTAGCTTATTCTTTCAAAGTAACCGAGCTATTATCACGCTGAAAGTGCATAGATGCGTTGTAGCCAGTTGGATAAATCCTTAATTTCTTGAGGGCATAAGGAGTGTTCCATTGGGTACTGGTGTGCTTCAACCTTAAAACCAGAAGCTTCTAATTTGAGAGCATAGATATGCCAGCTTAACAATGGAATCACAGGATCGTTTGAACCGTGTGCAGCAAAAATAGGAAGGCGAGATTGTCCATCACTGACCTGTTTCAGGGTTTGTGGTGCAAACGGCAAATAAGTAGATAATGCCATAATCCCTGCTAACGGTTGAGGATAACGCAGACCCGTGTGCAAGGCGATAACCCCGCCTTGTGAAAATCCTGCTAAGACGATTTTATCTGCCGCAATGCCGTTGGCAATTTCATTATCAATGAGGGTGTTAATCCATGCTACGGTGGTTAAGATATCGGCTTCATTGGCTGTTTTTCCAGGCTCTAAGGATAATAAATCATACCACGCCCGCATTTCATCACCGTGATTTAAAGTCACGGGGCGTACGGGTGCATGTGGGAATATAAAACGAATTCCTGCGCCTTCGGGTAGCTTTAATTCAGGAATTAGGGGTACAAAATCATGTCCATCTGCACCTAATCCGTGTAACCAAATGACGGTTTTATCAATAGTGCCTGTGGTTTCTACGGTTTCACTCGCTAACTTCATTTTCTTTTTATTGTCCTATTCGGGTAATATACTTTCATTCGCATACAGTGACTCAAGCGTCTCACGCGCTCGAATCACATGCACTTGATCACCGTCTACTAATAATTCGGGTAGACGCGGGCGGCTATTGTAGTTTGATGCCATCGTAAAGCCATAAGCCCCTGAAGACCGTATGGCTAATAAATCGCCTTGCTCTAGGTTTAACTCACGGTTTTTTCCTAAGAAGTCGGCGGTTTCGCAAATTGGCCCAACAATATCGTAGGTTTTTGTTGTTTCATTGTCCCTTTGTTTTACAGGAACAATGGCTTGCCATGCTTGATAAAGTGCAGGACGGATTAAGTCATTCATTGCCGTATCGACAACCGCAAAGTTTTTATCATCATTGTATTTTAAGTATTCAACCTGTGTGAGGAGGATAGCACTGTTTGCAGCAATCGCACGGCCTGGTTCAATTAAAACCTCATAGTTGTTAAGTTTTTTATTACTAAATAGTTTTTTTGTATAATCCGCAGGCAACGGGGGGGTTTCATCATCATAACGTACCCCTAAGCCACCGCCTAAATCAAGGTGTTTGATCTCAATGCCTTTGGCATTTAGTCGCTCAGCTAAGTCAATAACACGCTCTAAGGCATCCATAAAAGGTGACAGTTCGGTCAATTGAGACCCAATGTGGCAATCAATTCCCTCTACTTCAATATGCGAAAGTTGAGCCGCTTGCTCATAGACCGACTCTACGGTATCAATCGCAATGCCAAACTTATTTTCTTTTAAACCTGTCGAGATATACGGATGGGTTTGTGCATCGACATCAGGATTAACGCGAATAGAAATAGTCGCGACTTTATCAAGCCGTGTAGCGATTGAATTAATACGTACTAACTCCGCTTCTGATTCGATATTAAAGCACCGAATGCCTACTGTTAATGCACGTTCTATCTCATCCTTGCGCTTGCCAACGCCAGAAAAAACAACTTTTTTAGGGTCACCGCCCGCAACTAATACACGTTCTAATTCACCAATGGAGACTATATCGAACCCCGAACCTAAACGAGCAAAGAGGTTTAAAATCGCAATATTAGAGCTGGCTTTGACGGAGTAACAAATTAAATGGGGGTGATCGCCAAAAGCATCATCAAAAGCGTGCCAATGACGCTCAAGGGTTTTGCGGGAGTAAATATAACAAGGGGTTCCGTACTGGTTTGCAATCGTTTCAACAGCGACATCTTCAGCAAACAGTTGGTTATTGTTGTAATCGAAATAATCCATAATGATCTAGCTCAGTATTGGGCAATAAAGAATAGAGGAAGAAAGGAGCCGCTTATTAAGCGGCAGGTTTTTTGACAGGGGTCGTTTTTTCTTTGGTGTTATCCATTGGTTCGGGCATGTACAAACCTCCTTTTGTACCGCAAGCACTGAGTAAGGTGATAATAAATAAAAAACTGACAATAATAAAAAACAGCCAATTACCCCAACACACTCGTTTAAACAAAGATATTTTCATGAAAACCACGATTTAAAGGCACAAACTGACAGTATAAAACGCTTTGTCTGTTATTTCTGCTAGTTTGTCTCTGTTTTTGTTTATCATTATGTGAAGGATTATATTAATATTTGATGAAAATCCCTTCGGTACACTTTTCTATTACTTTAGGAACTTAAAAATGATCAAATACTCCTATTTATTCGCTAACTACCCTTTTCATTTTTTAACCTTAAATGATTGACTATGCTTAACAATATAAAAAAATACCTGCTGATATTTTGCTGTTTTTATTTTTTCGCTGTTACTAATGGCGTTGCTGAGGAGCGCAAAAAGTATATCGGTGTTGCTTTCGCTTTTGATTTCAACGCCGCTTTGCGATTAGGCTATCGCTTTAATCGTCACTCAAGTCTTGAAGGTAGCTTGTATAAAGGCGACGATTTTGCGCTAAAAGCAGGTGCCCGCCATCATCATCAGGGCGTAACCTTAGCCTACCGACATAATCTGTTGTTTTTTAATGATGATAAAACTAATTTCTTTCTATTAGGTGGTGTGATTGCGGATGAAGCAACCGAGTGGTATCAGCACACTAAAACACAAGCGATACGATTAGATTGGGGTATTGGTTTCCATCATAAGCTGAGTGATCAATTTGATATTACAATGGGCATTGGTTTAAGTGGTCACGGTATTGGTATCAATTATTCGTTTTAAACTGTGAAAAATTGAGAGGGTGACTAAAAACCAATACGCTTTTTAGTGTACTCGATCAGAAAACTCATGGATCACTTGATAAATCGCGTCCGTAAGTTTCTTTAATTCGGCGGGGTTTATAATATAAGGCGGCATTAAATACACCAGCTTGTTAAAGGGACGAACCCATACGCCGAGTGCAACGAAACGGGGTTGCATCCAATAAATATCAATGGGTTGATGTAGCTCGACGACACCGATAGCGCCTTTACAACGCACCTCTTTGACAATAGCCACGTCGGTACAACGGGCAAGCTCTCCTTGAAGTTGTTGTTCGATCCGTTTTACCTTACTTTTCCAGTCGGATGCCAGCAAAAGATCAATACTGGCATTGGCAACAGCACAAGCCATTGGATTTGCCATAAACGTCGGGCCGTGCATTAGCACACCGTGTTGATCGGCGCTGATGCCTTCTGCTACTTTTGTACTCGCAAGGGTTGCAGCAAGTGTCATGTAACCCCCTGTTAATGCTTTTCCTAACACTAAAATATCGGGTTCAATTTGAGCTTGTTGATAAGCAAACAACGTTCCCGTACGCCCAAACCCTGTCGCAATTTCATCCAGAATTAATAACACATGGTGTTGTTGGCATAATTGACTCAACTGGCGTAAATATTCGGCACAATAAAAACGCATGCCCCCTGTATTTTGAACCATCGGCTCTAAAATAACGGCGGCAATGCGGTGCTGATGTTGTGCTAACGTCTGTTTAAATTGTGCAATATATTCCGCTTTCCATGCGGATTGATCATCACAGCGGGGAGCATCAACAAACAGATGATCAGCCAGTATGTTTTTGAACATACTGTGCATTCCATTAACAGGATCACAAACTGCCATTGCACCAAAAGTATCCCCATGATAGCCATTGCGAACCGTGAGTAGCTTGTTTTTTTCGGGTCGATCTTGAGCCACCCAATATTGCAATGCCATTTTTATCGATACTTCAACCGCGACTGATCCTGAATCAGCAAAAAAGACGTGTTGCAGGTTATCCGTGGTTAAATCAATCAGTTTTTTTGCTAGCGTTACTGCAGGACGATGGGTTAAACCACCAAACATCACATGCGCCATGGTCTCAACTTGTTGGTGAATGGCTTGATTCAATTGCGGATGATTATAACCATGAATCGCTGTCCACCATGAGGACATGCCATCCACTAGTTTTTCTCCTGTTTCCAATGTCAAATAAACCCCTTCTGCCGAAGCAACAGGAAACACAGGGCTAGGGTTAAGCATACTGGTGTAAGGGTGCCAAATATGCTCACGGTCATACTGTTGTAATGCGTTGTGATCCATGATCTAAAATATTCCTTTTAAGCTACCCCACAGTAAACCGATGTACTCATGTAAGGCTTTCTCTGTTTTTCGAAGGTGTTTGCCTTGAAAAAAGCTAGTGATTGAATCTTGAGTGGTATTATTAATATCCGCAGGCGCGGCAATCGGGTGACTCCCTGTTGCTTTAAAAAAACGAAAGGCACGCGGCATATGGTAAGCGGAGGTAACTAATAAAAAAGGTGATGTTCCCAGACGTTGTTTAATCGCTAAAGCTTCTTCATTCGTATCTTTTGGTTTTTCCTGTATTAAAATCTGTGCAGGATTAACCCCTGACTCTTGCAATAGTTTTTTTACTTTCAATGCTTCAGAAACAGAACCGTATCTTGAATAGCCCGAAGTGATAATTTTTAACGAGGGTTTTTGATGGTAAAGCCGTACCGCTTCCCATGCACGCCGCTCTTTATCACCACCAAGTAATACAAGATATTCAACCTCATCAGGGATATGTTCAAGCCGCGCATATTGACGCTCTAAAGGGGCTATTAACCAGCTTGAAACAGGGGCAGAGCTAATCAATGCCATCCAAATAAGTGCAATGATTACGTAGCCTTTAGCCTGTCTTAATTTTCCCCTATGTAAGGCCCATAACGTAAGCAGTATAAAAAAAGCCGCAATCGTTAACGGCATTAAAAGAAATGAAATAAATTTTTTAATTAAAAATCCAATACCTAAGCTCAATTTTCTCTCCGAACAGTTATCGCCACATTGCCTTTTTTATGTCCTTTATCAACGTATTATTACTTGATAATCCTTCTATTATTTTATGGTTTGTTTATCTAAACCTTTTTGTTCCACTAAATCTAAAATAGGTTGCTCTCGCTTATTTGCTCGTTGGCAATGGTTTTTTTGGAATTTATTAGTGATCCAAACCACTGCCCGCGCCCAGCGGTGTGTATCACGCGCTCGCCATGCATGAGAGGAGATAGATTCCCAAGCGAGTCCATTAAAGACGGAGGCATTGACAAAGTGATCTAAGGCACGCACACCATTACGCCCCCGTTTCACGGTTGAAAAAAATCCGACATAGACAATAATGAGGTAGCCTAAAATAGCCAAAGGCACAACGGCTGTCATTAATAAAAAACCTGCGAATCTTTCTTTCACCGAGAAAACCATCCTGTGCATAATGTTGTAAAAAAGCAACGATTATACAATAAATAAGCCCTTAGTTTTTTATCTTACGGTTATTTATAGATGTTTGAGTCTTAAATTCCCAATCGCGTCGTAGGATGTCCTGAGGTACAAAGCGCATCAGCGGGGCTAAATAAGATCTGTCTTTCTAAGTCACCCCGAAAGGGCATAAAAAAAGGAAGCCAATCGCTCCCTTTTTTTATGTTTAGTCATTAAACACGATATCGCTTTATTTTAAGCGGTATTGAATTCCCATCGTAATTTTCTTGTCCACACCGTCATTACCGTTGTTGTCGATATTGTCGTTCTTTTTCGTCAAGGTTGTGGTGATATTAAAATCAAGCTGGTTGGTTAACTCATAGTTAAATGCCGAGCTGAGTGCATTGCTTGTGGTGGCATCAGAACCGTCAGTTTTGTTGTATTGTACTAACCATTTGTTATCCCAATCGACAACATCACTGACCTCATGAGTCAGGCTCATGGTGTTGTTGACCACATAACTGCTATCACTGTCTTTTAATGCGGTGGTAAAGATGGCTTCATTCGAGAATTGAGTCTGGTTGCCCAATGGACGATGGTATTCTGCACCCAACTCAAGGGCTGGCTTGCCTTTTTCACCATCATAGTCGCTAAGCACAGCACCGACACCACCACGCACTAACCAACCGTGCTTACGGGTAGAAATACGCTCGTTAACGAGTACTTTATACACCTTTAAGGTTGCTTTTGAACCTAAAGCACCATTGGTTGCCCCTGATGCTTTTAAAGACGCTTCAATATCACTAATCCAGTATTGTTGGTAGTCTCTACCGTGTTTGCTCTCATAAGCGTCTTCTGTGGAAATAATCTGAGCAATGCTTTGATAAACATCATCGGAAGGGAGTCGAGATAAACTATTATTAGCGCGGAGTGATTCAATCAAACGGATGGCGCGTGACATAGGCGTAACATTAACCACACGACCGTAACCAACACCAATGGTTAGCTTAGAGAAAATATCTTTTGATTCTTTTTCTTCTGATTCTTTTGTCGAAGCGACTTCACCTCTGCCATACCAGAAGGCACCTTTACTGCCTGATCGAAAGTAATTATCAACGGTTGCTGATGCCGAAGCTAGGTAGCTCCATCTTGCTTCTGCATCTTTTGCAGCGTCGCGCGAGCGGGAACCAATACCACGAAATTTTAGAGCGGTATTACGATCTGCAGAGCTAAAAACTTTATCATAACTTAGCGATAAGTCTAAATTGTAATTCGCTTGCTCCCGATTACCACTACCAATATTAAAAGCACCATTGATATAGGCATCTTCATAAGCGGAGCTGGCTTGCTGATAAGCAAACAAAGAGGGTACAGCGAGTAGTGGGGAGGCTAAAGTGGTGGAAAGTGTCATCACAATAGTTGCTGATAATAATTTATATTTATTCATAAGGTAACTCACCTTGCAGTTTTTTTATGGTGAAATATTTTTTAGGATAAACCAATAATACTTTTTAATTATATTATTGATATAAAAGATATTACTTGTATTTCACCAATATAATATTTATCAATAAAGTAATTTTTATTAATAGAGTGTTAATATAACTTAGCCCCTGATTATACGTGATTTTTAGTCCGATGTTATAGCAAAGTAGCCCACAAAAATAGATTATAACAACCGCTTCAATAATTTATTGATTCGTAATGTTTTTATCAATATCAATCCGAGTTCGTTGAGCTAGTTTGACATAATGAGTTGCAGAATAACTAAGAAAATTAATTTCTTGCGCTGTGAGGGGTCGTATTTTCTTTATCGGGTTGCCAAAATAAAGATAACCTGATGCTAGTGTTTTATTCGGTGGGACTAAACTGCCTGCACCGATAATAACGTGAGATTCGATCAGGGCGTTGTCTAACACCACGCTGTTCATCCCAATAAGACAATGATGTTCGATAGTACACGCATGTAATGTGGCATTATGACCCACTGTAACATCATCGCCAATAATTAACGGTGATCCACTGTTTTCAATATCAGGGTGAATGTGTGTGACGTGTAATACAGCACCGTCTTGAATATTAGTACATTCTCCAACCTGAATCTTATTAACATCACCGCGTAATACCGCCATCGGCCACACTGAGCTTTTAGCACCGATACGAGTTTGTCCGCTGACAAAGGCGGCAGGGTCAATATAAGCCGAAGCCTCGATTTCAGGCGTATTATTTTCGAAGGGTCTAATGGTCATTTTTATCTCTTTTGATGCGGAGTCTATGAAACTCAGCTCGGTTATATTCGACTCAAAACTATAACAGATTAATGCAACAGGTAATTTCAATCGTAGCAGCAATGTAGGATGCGAAACTGATCCTATTCAATATCCTCATCATTCCCTTTAAATCCGTAAATTGTTATGACGTGCTATTTCCAAGGGATATTAACGCCCCCCTTATGTCTTTATGTATAATGCGCGATTTTATTTTTCTAAAGATGCATTGGATGCATTGATTGAATGCGATCGTCTTTGTATAGGAACCTGCACAAAATAATCCCCCATGCTAACTTTTTTACTCCCCTTTGAACGATCTCATTCGTTGCCTAGCATTACTCTGCACCTTATAAGATGACCCAATTGGACATAAAAAACCTGCGTTATCATCGGCGGTGTTATTTCAGACACGTTCCATAGCATCTTTATTTTTATGTTTTTTATATTAGAGAAGGACTCTTTATGAGTGCGAGCGAAGATTGCGTCGATAATAGTTGTCATTTACCCGATATAGCCAATGAGCCTCATTCTGGCCCCAATGCACGCTTAAATTGGGTTGGCATGAGTGAAATTGAAATGCCTGTTTTCCTGTTAAACGGCAAGCAGGAACGCATTCAATCCATCGCGCGTGTCCAAGCCTACGTCAATTTAACCGATCCTAAAAGTAAAGGCATTCATATGTCACGCCTTTATTTAGCCGTTGATGAAATGCTCGCTCAAGACGTTATCACCCCTGCATTATTGCGTAACATTGTCACCTCTTTTGCCAAATCTCATGAAGGCATTAGTGATTGTGCTTATTTAGAATGCCGTGTTGATTTTTTTGAACGTAGAAAATCGCTAAAAAGCCAAAATACAGGTTGGAAAAGCTATAAAGTGCGTCCCATTATTTCTTTACGTCACGGTAAAATCAGTACCGAACTAAGCGTTGAAGTCCCTTACTCCTCCACCTGTCCTTGTTCTGCCGCATTAGCCCGTGATTTAATTCAACAAGGCTTTAAAACTCAATTTAAAGGCACAGAAAATGGCAGCTTAAATTTTGATGCCGTACACGAATGGTTAGGTACAACCGAAGGGATTAGCGCCACGCCTCACAGCCAGCGCAGTATGGCGCAAGTGCGTGTCAAGCTGAATGAGTCGGTTGAAGACCTCCCGATTTCACGACTCATTGATCAAATCGAAGCGGCATTACAAACCCCCGTTCAAGCCGCCGTAAAACGTGAAGATGAGCAAGAGTTTGCGCGCTTAAATGCAGCGAACCTGATGTTCTGTGAAGATGCGGCAAGACGTTTACATGCAACATTGGATAAAGACAAAACACTCGATGATTTTTGGATTCGAGTCAATCATATGGAAAGCCTACATCCACATAATGCCGTTGCTGTTGTGGTCAAAGGTATTGATGAAGGTTATCACGATGACCCCAGAGAATTTCCACAGTAAGGTCTTGGACAGTGTCTAAAATCAAGGGGGTTCAAAGCGGACTAATAACCGTTTGAACACCTTAGGTCATGGCGAAACTCAATGTCTCAAATATTATCCGGGTGCCCTAAGTTATCAATCATCTTTTCTCCAAAAATGTAGGTGAACATGATCACACGGTAGGCGACAATTAATACACTTTTTATCTGCCAGAAAAAGAGGGTGATAAAAAGTCTTTTAGTTGAAGTGCTTGAATAGGGTAATTTTGATGATTATCTTTATCTTTTTGTGTGTTGTAACCCCATAGTGCTAATTGTAGTTGGATATTGTTTAGGGCTGTATTTTGACTGATACCAATTAAGGTGGGTAGGCGGTCTTCTATAAAAATAAGGGGTTGATTGGGGTGTTGTTGAATTAATTGTTGTAATACTTGTTGTTTGTTGATTTGACGATCCATACCATAAATAGCATGCTCGTTGATTGAGAGTTGGTGTGCCTGTAGTATTTCTTGAACGAAGCGTTCTTGCTTGGTAGTGACGATGTACCATGTTTTGTTGTGTAATCGGGCTAGTTTTGACGCGATGCCTTTAAACAAGGGATTTACGGATAACCAATCGTGACGGTCGTTTGTTATCCATTGATCTCGTGTTGTTGCAAAGCAGTGTTTAAGCTCTGTTAGGGTTAGGTTATTTTGTTGTGCTAAGTTTTTTAGGATCTTGCTGTAATCTTGCCTGATATATTCGGTTGAGAGACCTTGATAGAGTAAGCGCATAATGAGAATGGCTTCATAACCTGTTTCTAAAGCAGGGCGAAGTGTACGAAAATCATCAAGTAGTGCTTTGGGTGTGTCAGATGGCATATCTTGCCATAGTCTACAAGCAGCTTTCCACCCTGCGATACTGGTTTCGATACAGCTATCACAAATAACACCATCAAAATCTAGGGCATAAATAGGCTCATTCTTGTTCATTTTTTTGATATTCCGTCGGGTTTAGCCAGTGTTTGAAGTCTTGGGGTAGCGGGGTGATGGCTTTATCCTGTGCCCAACGGTTTTTATTGGCAAGGTTTTGAATGGTGTTGATTCGATCTTGGCTTAAAGGATGTGTTTCAAAAAAGGTGGGAGTTTTTATTTTATCACCTTCTGCTAAATCGCCCAGTAGTTTAAATAGCGTGGTTGCACCCTTCACATGCCCATAAACCTGAAACAGTGCTTTTAAACCGTCTTGGTCGGCTAGTGTCTCCATTTCTCGACTGAATTTTAATTGAGTGTATAACCCTGCAGAGCCTAATAAATTTAGATTAGCAGAGCCTAAGAGGATGGCTAATCCTGTTGAAATAGCCACACCTTGTCCTAACGATCGAATCGGGTCGCGGTGTTTGACGTGGGCAATTTCGTGAGCAATGGTCATGCTGAGGCTATTTTCATTGGGTAGCTTATCAAGCAAGCCTTTGTATAAAAAAATATGCCCGCCTAAGGTAGCAAAAGCATTTTCAATGTCTTCATCAATATAGTGAATATGGATTGTCATGCCGTTAGGAAGGTTAGATTTATCACTAATTTTTTTACTAAGACTTTCTAGGTAGCGCTGTATCTCAGTTTCGCTATCGTTGGGAAGATCGTAGCTTGATGCTAAACGTGCTTCTTTTTGAAAAGGAATTAAAGCGGCTAAATATTCCCCTGAACGTCCTAATAGCCATGCGCTCAGTCCGAGTATAATAACCAGCACACTGAATAATTTAATAAAGGTAGCCATAGGGTGCGCTTTAGAGACGTTGATCCCTTCGGGTATTTCTGGGTTACTAAACGTGGGGGGGTTGTGCTTCATTGAGGGGATGGCGAAAGGGGAATCATTGCGGTGCCATAGGCTAAGACTTCAACCGATCCGATGGCGCTACCACTGCCTTTGTAGATTGAGGCAGTTTCGTATTTTACATTGAAGATAAGGGTTGCCTTTTTCTCGGCAGCGGTTTCTTTCATCCGTAATAACGCTTCACGACGCGCGCGGTCTAACAGGGTTTCGTAAGAGGTTACTCGACCACCAAAAAAATTATGGAGGGTCGCTAAAAATCGTTTGAAATAATCGACGGAGAGGGTGACATTCCCTAAGACTAATTGTTGTTCGAATTTTTCGTGTTCGGGTGGTGTTTTTATAGTAACCGCAGGGAGTTTATTGAGTTTTTTTTCTCGATCAATAATGGATTTATAGTGTCTTCTCTCAATGTGAGAACCAATAAAATAGCTAATAATCAATAAAAGAATAACAAAAATCATCTGATACATAAGGTATTATCCTATCGGCTTGGTTTATTCATTGTCTTGAATAATTACAGCAGAACCGTACACATAAATTTCTGCCGCACCTTGTGCAATACTGGAAGTGGAGAAACGGACATTAAGAATTGCATTCGCTCCAATGGCTTCTGCTTGTTGTTGCATACGTTGCATCGCTTCTTCTCTGGATTCTTGTAATAGCTCAGTATAGCCTTTTAGTTCACCACCAAAGATATTTTTTATACTTGCCATAATATCTCGTCCAACGTGTTTAGCACGAACAGAGCTACCTTGAACTAAGCCTAAATGTTGGCTAATGGTTTGATGGGGTAAGTATTCTAGATTAGTAATGATCATAATATGAGTAGACTCATCTGATTGATATTTTTAGCCTATGGCTATAGTTTTTCATCAAATATTTTCCAATAAGAAGGCGTTCAAAACCTGCTGTTTGTGCTTTAGTACAAGTTTGAACATCCTATGGAATAGGTAATAAGTGAACGGTTATAAGCTAATAACTATTATCTATTTTATCGCGTTGTATTTGAGCTTTCGTCAAAATATTAGGAATTTTTTTCTGCAATGTTTTTTTCATGGAGGTCATGGCATAATCATTTTTGTGTATCCCTAGTTTTCTGCCAAGAAAAGTAGATTCCAGAGCAAGTAGAATTTGATCAAAATAGAATCGGTTTTGTTTCTCTGCTTTGCGCCATTCATTGATAACAGCGATTAAGGGTTCGGCAAGGTCGGTATTATTTTCTAGGTAATTCTTAACCTTCTCTTGACGCTGTTCGGTTAAACTAATTTCTTTCAGGAGCTTAACAACACCAACATGTATTTCAGGCGTAAGACTTTCAGAAAAGGTGAGTAACTTTTCTGACGTTGCGGTGTTAAAGGTGGTAATGTTGCGAGAGTGTTCTTTGTTTTTAGGGCTTCCTTTGCCTAGCTTTCTTTGAATCGTTGCCATGTCTTTACGCAGCATTTCATGGACATCAATAATCAGTTTTCTAAAGCGCTTTAAACCTTTCTTAATACGTTTATCCAATAAAACAGCTTCTCGCGAAAACTTGGCATCAACTGTTTTTTGATTCATGGTGTCGTGTGCAATCCAAGCATGTCGTACTTCTTTTTCGATTACTTTATCCAGTTTTTGAAGATCAACAACACCTTTACGCCATATTTTTTGAACGTCTAATAATAAAGCAGAATGACGCGGATGTTCATCGACTAAGCTGTCAATATCATCCAGCAGTACGTTCATACTATTAATTTCATTCGTTACTTTGTTGCGTGATAATACCAGTGGCTTATAAACATCGAGTGTAAATGCCTGAATTTTTTCGCTCATTACAGGACTAGCGGTCGTGTATTCTTGATTGTTAACATAAGTTGATCCACGGTAGATCAGGTAAAAAGTAGAAAATAGTAAACCCATCGCGAGTAAAAAAAATTGCTCTGAAGGAAGTTTGCTTTTGGATCGGAATTTTTTTACCAGAAAATACCAAGCAACCAGAAGGAGGAGCGATAATAGAATAAAGATGCCGTATGTGATTTCAGCAGACATTGATAAACCTATAATTAATTTGGGGTATTTTTTTATACCTTGGTATATTGTGTTCAAAGAGTAAACACTGGGCTCTATTGGTATGGGATTATATCTTCAATTTTCAGCTGTTTTTATGCTTTTATCAAGGCAAAAAAGGGCAATATAGCAAGGCTATATCGTTCTTTTTAACATAGATAGAAACAAGAATCGGTAAAAAGTAGAACTCATTATCAAATATCAGCAGAGCCTAAACAAGGTGTAGGGTATACCATACAAAAAAAAGGCTAAACTATCAGCCTTTTTTTAATGTTTTATAGCATACCTTTAGGATAAGTTACTTTTTTGTCTAGCTAACCGTAAATATTGATAAAATACAACTGCTTTATGATGCATGAGCAAATAAATTAACAAAAAAAGTGATACTTGAGCCTATGAAAAACAAAGAAATAAACAAGATCAAAATCTCCGTTGAAACCTATTATATTGAAGAAGAATCAAATGCTAATATGAATCGTTTTGTTTTTGCCTACACTATTAATATCGAAAACCAAGGCAGTGTAGCGGCTAAATTATTATCACGTCATTGGATTATTACGGATGCTAACAATCGTGTACAAGAAGTTAAAGGCGAAGGGGTGATTGGTGAACAGCCTCATTTAGAGCCTGAAGCCTCTTTTAAATATACCAGTGGTACAATGATTGAAACACCTGTAGGGTCAATGCAAGGGACGTTTCAAATGATTAGCGATGATGATGAGCATTTTGATGCCGAGATTGTTCCGTTTTCATTGGCGGTTCCCTATGTTTTAAATTAGGGGTCTGTCCACAAACGGTATCTGTATCGAACATCTAAGAAAATATGGACACCACCGAGAGCACATTGCTAGTCTGTTTTTGGTGTCCTCCATAGCAACAGGCTATGGACTTGATTATTTTTTG
>JAGLBW010000119.1 GCA_023146545.1 Cocleimonas sp. | reverse complement strand
AGGTCACCTTGGTTTTCTCATTAACGCGTTGATCACCCCCTGCATTAGCTTTAGGCGGTGGGTTATTTTCAATAATAATGGTCACGAAAGATATTGCTGAACGAAGTGGAGGGCTACCTTTATCCGTTACGATCAAACCAAAGGTATAGCTTCCTGCTTTACTTATTTTAAAGGATGGACGTTGTGCTGTTGCACTATTCGGTGTGATACCTGTGGGTGCTTGCCATTGATAATCTATATTTCTCTTATCTTCAACGTCACTACTTTTAGAACCATCAAGTTTGACGGTTTTTATTGTTCCTTCCGTAAGAATAATATGCGTTAGTGGAGCACTCGCAATGGCGATTGGTTGCGTGTTTTTAGGCTTTAGAACAGTGATATTAATAAGCGCAAGATCGGACTCTATTTTTTTATCATTAACTGTAAAAATAAAGGCATCTTGACCACTATAATTTCTATTAGGTGTATACGTTAAATCAGGAGCCGTGCCTGATAGTTTTCCATCAAAGGGAAAGGAACGGAGAGCATAGCTTAAAATATCACCGTCTTTATCCGTACCCGTTAATTTAATGTTAAGGGGTTGATTCATAAATGTGGAAATATTTTGGGAATGTGCTGTCGGTTGCTTATTTTTTACAACCGCTTGAATAGTAAGTTTCACCGTCGCAGGATCCGAGCTTAATTTTCCATCGCTCACCGTAAAATTAAATTGATCTGTACCACTGAAGTCCTTCTCAGGTGTATAACGCCAAGTATTTCTTGCTCCCTTAAGTGTTCCGTGACGAGGTTGAGTAATGTTAAAAGACAGCGTATCTTTTTCAGGGTCAGTTCCTTTTAGTGTAATCGTAATCGCTTTATCTTGTTGAGTGGTTAAGCTTTGAGACATTGCAAATGGCTTGTCATTCACGGGTTTAATGGTAATAGTGACGTGTGCTGTCTTTGAAAAGACCGTTCCATCATGAACTTGAAAGCTAAACTGATCGGAGCCAGTCACTGCTTTATTCGGTGTGTAACGAATCAGTGGCAGTGCCGAAGTGTCTAATCGACCTTTACTGGGTTGTATTTTAATATGAAAGCTGAGCTTATCTTTTTCAACATCCGAAGCCGATAAGGTTAAATCTTTAAATGTGTTTTCATTGGTCACTAAACGGGCATTATTTGCAATGGGTCTATCATTAACCGCTTCAATAGTCAGCGTTACGTTGACACGCTTTGAGGTTTGTTGGCCATCACTCACTGCAAAACTAAAGGTATCAATACCAACGCTATTTTTAGAGGGCGTATACATTAAATTAGGAGCCGTTCCTTCTAGAACGCCGTGTTGCAATAATAACGGGGTTTTTAGGTCGTAGGTGAGTTCATCGTTATCCTGATCTCGCGCTAATAGATTGATTTTAACTGCTTGACTGTCTTCAAGTAACTGATGCTGTGTAGCAAATGCAACAGGAGGGCGGTTAGCAAGTTTGGGCTTTTTTACAATGACTCGAATCAGACCCCCATCGGTTTGCTGATTAATATTAGTAACAATTAAAGCAAACAGTAGCGTTGTTTCTTTATCAGGTGCTGTAAATCGGAGGGTTTGCTTAAAGCGATTATTGGTTTTGATTTGAGCTTTAGCCACTTGATTGATACCAAACCATGAAAAATTGACCGCTTTAGTGGTATGGTTATGACTTTCTCCTGCATCAATGATCACTTCTTTTTTAGGCGCGACAAAAATATCCTTAGGCGCTATTGCTTGTGGCTTTTGAGCCATTTTAATTTCATCAGGCAGTTGTTTAGCATTCGGAGCATCCCCTTGTGTTTGTTGACGCAAGGTATCAGCATAATATTGACCGCGTTGATGGGGGGCATGGCGAATAATATCTTGAATCTTCTGAAACCAAGCCTTACCCTGTTGATCCAAAGTTCCATTTTTAGCAAAGTCCAACGCAATATCATTAATGATGTGTTGTTCTGATCGCTGAGATTTAGCGGAAACCTCTAATAATGCACCCGATAATAATAAAAGTTGAGCCGCATCGCTTCGGTAATGCGTCGCTTGATTTATATCTAAACGATCCGCATGATAAATCGAGGTCAGTTGACTCAACTCATTATTAGCTTGAGTCAGTGCTTGTGTTGCCGTTTGGTGGTTCGACTGCATCAAAACCTGCGCTCGAAAAGCAATCCAATGCGTTAATAAATTGACATTGCTATTACGTGGCTTATCAACTAAAGCATTGAGTGTAATTTGTTGGGAAGGTATCGTTTCTATCGCTTCTTTTAGAAAAGAACCTGTCGCACTAATGACTATCGGCTGTTGATTTTTGTTAGGCCAATGATCAGGCAACGTATAACGATAATGTCCTTGCTCATCATTTGTTTTAATCTTGATAAGATGAGTAGTGAGGTGTCCATTATCCAACAATTGTCGAATTTTGACCGTACTGCCTTTAAAAAACGGACCTTTTTGAACAACCCCTGAAAAGTCATTCGCATTATTTACTGTTAAAGACTTATTTGAAGCACCTTGACGATCACCACAAGCGACAACAACAAATAAAACAATAGTGATAAGCAACAATTTATGCATAAAAAAATACTCCTTAAACCTTTAAATGTTGTCTTAGTATTTTCGACTGTCTTTCAACATAAAGTATAACGTAAAAATAACCTAAGCCTTATGAATTTCAACATACCCAAATTAAGCAAGAGAGGTTATTTTTGTTATTGAAGCGGTATCGTCAGTCTATTATTATGATGGTATTTAGCCTGATTCTCTCGCTCTTGAGCGTTACTTTATTTTTGGGCGAAAATCCAATTTTAGTTAATTTTTTGAAACGACTTGAAACCATTCCTTATGATCTACGCCTGAAATTATCAACACCGCAAAGTATAGATGATATCCCTCCAATTTTTATCATTGATTTAGATGAAAAGAGTCTAAAAAAAGAGGGTCGGTGGCCTTGGAGTCGTTACAAACTAGCTCAATTAATAGATAAGTTAACTCAATCTGGAGTTAGCGTCATCGCGTTAGATATGGTGCAATCCGAGCGAGAGGTCAACCCTATTGATCGGGTTAAACAAGCCGCACAAAAAAAAGGATATACCTTACCGACTTGGTTAAATAACTTAGAAAAAACCTTGGATGCTGACCAATATTTCGCATCGGTTATTAAAGAGAAGGGTGTTATTTTAGGTTATTTTTTCCATAAAAACAATAGCTTGAAAATTGGAAAACTAGGGTCAACTGCTGTTCAGATCGACAAAAAGGAGAACTTAGAGCGACTGACTACCTTAACCATGCAAGGATTTACCAACAACTTAACTGCTTTTCGTCAAAATGCAGACGGTAGCGGTTTTTTTAATGTCGTGCCCGATAATGATGGCAATATTCGCAAAGCACCGCTTGTCATTAAATTTGGCGATCAACTCTACCCCTCATTAGCCTTAGAAGTTGCCCGTAACTACTTACTGGAAGAGCGAGTTATAGTTTACAGTGAAAGGGTTGATGATGCGGTAATTACTCACCTTTCTTTTGGTGATAAAAAGATTCCAACCGATGCTCAAGGGCAAATTCTAATTCCTTATAGAGGGAAAGCAAAACATTTCCCCTACCTTTCTGCCACTGATGTGCTACAAAGCCAGCATCCAATACCCAAACTAGAAACCGCGATTGTATTTATTGGAACCTCTGCCATTGGTTTGGGTGACTTAAAATCAACCCCGATTTCACCCGCTAATTTCCCTGGAGTGGAAATACAAGCGAATATTTTATACAGTATTTTAAACCCTCGGTTAATCGTTCATGAACCAGACTGGAGTGCAGGTGCAACTATCGCCTTGCTGGTTTTTCTTGGGGTCTTGATGCTATTGTTGTACCCTTTATTACATCCGATTACACTGGTCATAACAGGGGTTAGCTTATTGTTAGCCATCTTGATGTTTAACATTGGACTGTGGTTTATCTTTCAATTTTATCTGCCACTCATTATTCCGCTGTTATTAGTCTTTACTGTTACAGGCTGGCATATTGTCTATTACTTAATCGTCGAAACTAAAGAACGACAGCGTATACATCATATGTTTGGTCAATATGTACCGATTGAACATATTAATCAACTCATTGAAAAAAAAGAACAAAGCAGCATGGAAGGCGAACGGCGTGAAATGTCAGTTTTGTTCTCTGATATACGCCGTTTTACTGCACTTTCAGAGTCCTTATCCACGACAGAGCTCAAAGCTTTTATTAACTGTTATTTCACCCCGATCACCGAAATTATTTTTGCGCATCAAGGCACAGTTGATAAATATGTTGGTGATATGGTGATGGCATTCTGGGGAGCACCGATTAAAACAGACCAACATGCACAGCAAGCGGTCATCGCTGCTTTAGAAATGCAAAAAACACTCCCCTTAATGCAAGATCGATTCAGGCAGCTTGGTCTTCATGATAAGGTTGCCGCAGGGATTGGTATCCATACTGGTTATATGAATGTCGGTGATATGGGATCAATTTATCGGCGGGCTTATACCGTACTGGGTGACGCGGTTAATTTAGGCTCCCGCTTGGAAAGCCTCACTAAATTTTATAGTGTGAAAATTCTCGTTAGCGAAGCGACCAAGGCACACTGCCAAAACATTGTCTTTCGCTATATTGACTATGTACAAGTGAAGGGCAAGCAAACTGCAATCAAGATTTATGAACCTGTCGGGTTGACCAATGAACTTTCATCCCAAGCATTAACACAAGTTGACCAACACAATGAGTTATTTAAGCTTTATCTATCAGGCAATTGGGAACAAGCAACACGAGGCTTTATACAACACCTTAATCAATACCAAGAGCCGCTTTACGCCCTCTATTTAGAACGCCTTGAAACCTTATCACAACAAAACAATAAAAATTGGAAGGGCGTATATCAACACCAAACTAAATAGAGACACATATCTTCATAAAAATAACGAAAGATTCAAATTTAAACGATTAACAGAGACCCCTTTAAATGTTTAAAAATATAGCCGCTGATGTCCTTGGATTGAGTGATATTGGTAAAATTATTGCTCCTGAAGATTTTGATAAAACCGATGTGGATGATTATGTCTTTACGGAAGATAATGAAAAAATTTATGCGGTGATTAAATCAAGGTCAGATGAGTATTGTTTTACTAACACTGCCTTTATTCACCTTGATGGGCTGCTTGCGATTAGCAAAAAAAGAACGCTAAAGCGCTACCCTTATCGACACTATACCCTTTCTGATATTTATATCGAGACAGCAGGAACGGTGGATCTTGATGCCGAGCTAAAATTCAGCACAGGTGGAACACCTCTTTCCATAGATATCGATAAGCGACAAATAGAAAAGCTTAAAGATATTTACAAAGCACTGTATGCCATTTCAGAGGAATGCTTAGAGATTAAATGTCGTATGGAGACGCTTAAATACACTCATCATGCGGTTTGTAATATGTTCGCACTGCGTGAAATGTCCGACCAAATCATTTTGGAACTACCCGAAGTTGTGACCCAAACAGCGACACAAGTTGAACAGCACTATAATCAACGTCAAAAAGATATTCTCAATTACGATTTTAGTGACATTTTTGAAAAGTATCTTGACTGGGAAACACGCAAGGAAATAGCATAAGACACACAACTTTAAAAGGTCATCGAAGAGCAAGAAACATAAACACTCAGTGCGGCTAATAAAGCGAGTACCACAACAATCACCAGCACAATACCTAAAATAATGAATAACACCAGAAGCAAGTGACCTAGAAACGGAAGTTTCGTGGCACAAGGGTTAATCAAATGAGGCGATGGAATGCGAGGACTTTGACTCGCGAGCTTTATTTGATCCCAATGGTGTTGTGGTTGTTGATGATGCTCCCAGTGTAACCCATTATTAAAAAAAAGTTGATTATAGATTTTAGAGGGATAAGTACATATAGGGGATTGTTCCGTTGGAGGGTGCTGACCGTAATTGTGTAATGATGAAAAAGCCCAGCCCAAATAAATCAGCCCTCCGTACAACAACAATAACTTTAAATCAATCAACACCAACAGCAGACTAAAAACCACAAGCGCTATTTTTTGGATTGGAATGCGTGATTTTATTGCTACCACATTACCCCAGCGTGGATCAAAAGGATGCGGCGCCTGCATGGCGGCTTTGAGTTGGCGTAACCAACCCAAACTATAACGACAAACAGAGTGCGCAACGTTCTCCCCCTGTTGTCTTTTCCATGTTGAGGAAAAATCCTTAAGACCGTTTTCATAGGTATGATGATTCAGGTGATGCACACGATAACCATCAAACGGTAATCCGAGAAAAAGACTGTAAAGTAGGTTAATCGTTTGAGGATAACGTGCACGGTAATGCACACATTCATGAAAAAAAATATGGATACTAAAGCTCAACATAACCGCCGATGCGATCAACAAAGCAATAACGGCAACAGGGTGGCTATGTTGAGTCGCTTCAATAAAAAACACACCTTCCAACAGCGGGAAAATAGCTAATGCAATAGGAAACGGCTGAGTCCTGTTAGTCATTTGCAATCGTTTCATGTCTAGCAATAGCCATCAATGTAGCAAAAGCATGCTCCAAGTCTGCAATTAAATCCGCTTCATTTTCCAAACCAAAGCACAACCTAACCAAGCCCCTATTAATACCCATTGCTGTTTTTTCATGATCACAAAGTGATGCATGACTACCCGACCACGGTTGTGCAACCATTGAGCTAACACATGCCATCCCTGTTCCTGTATCAAATAAGGTTAATGCGTCTCGAAAAGGAACATAATAATCTTGATACGCTAAACTAAACTCAAAGAAAATAATCCCACCATAATCCCGCAACTGCTCAGGATTAGTTTCGGCTAGGTAAATTTTTTCGACTTCCTCACGGGTATTTAAATAGGCAGACAAACGTTGCGTGATACGTAAATGCTCACGCATCCGCAATGGAAACGTATGCAAACTACGTCGCAATAACCAAGCACTATTAGGGTCTAAAATCGCCCCCGAATAAAAACGGGTTTGTAATAAATCATCCGCTAATTGATCCTCATTAACCGCAATAAAGCCGCCCATAACATCACTGTGTCCAGAGACATATTTAGTCGCACTGGCTAATGAAATATCCGCGCCACATTCCAAAGGGTTTTGAAACAGTGCAGTTGCCCATGTATTATCCACCACAACCCATGCGTTTGGATTCTTTTGAGCGGTTATTTTAGCCACGGCTTGAATCGGGATGGTTTTTAAAAAAGGATTCGTCGGGGTTTCAAACAGTACCATCGCCACATCATCAGGAATAGCCTCACGCCCTGTTTCCGTTGACAAGTCCAAAATCGTTAACGTTAAGCCCATTTGTTTAGCATAGCGCTGAAACAATTTATAACTGCAACCGTAAATATATTGGTTAATCACTAAATGATCATTGGGTTTAAGCTGTTGCAACACCAGCATAATCGCCGACATCCCCGTTGTCGTACTGATCACATGCTTTGATTTTTCCAGCAACGCTAATGCGCCCTCTAGTTCCACACTGTTTGGGTTACTTTTTCGCGTGTAGAAATAAGGTGAATCAGCCGTAAACGCACTGTTTTGATAAATGGGTGTTGCCACAGGGTGCGTTTCACTATTATCAATACGAAAATGTAACGCCGCAGTTTCAGGGTGCTGTTTTTTCATTTTTGTTTCGCAACACCCGAATTAATCGCGGCTTGAGCAATCGCTTGTGGAATACGATCCCGCAAACGCGGATCAAGGGGGGTAGGGATAATATAATCAACCCCAAAGCTCATTGAGTCCGTCGCATAAGCAACCAATACTTCATCAGGGACATCTTCTTTTGCCAGTGCGGCAAGGGCATTCACCGCCGCAACTTGCATCGCCTGATTAATACAACTTGCCCTCACATCCAAAGCCCCTCTGAAAATAAACGGGAAGCCTAAGACATTATTAACTTGATTGGGATAATCACTACGTCCTGTTGCCATAATAATATCAGGGCGTGCCGCTTTCGCTAGCGCAGGGTCTATTTCGGGCATAGGATTCGATAACGCAAACACAATCGGTTTAGGAGCCATTGCTTTAACCGCTGCTTCACTGAGCAAGTTAGGTCCTGAAACACCAATAAAGACATCCGCATCAGTACACGCCTCTAATAAGGTACGTTTCTCTGTAGTAACGGCAAACTCTGCTTTGTATTCATTCAAGTCATCACGCTCAGAATGAATAACACCACCACGGTCAAGCATATATAAATTATCTTTATTAGCACCCAGCGCTAATAATAATTGCATTGATGCAACCCCAGCCGCGCCCGCACCTAAACAAACAATTCTAGCGGTTTCGATCTGCTTACCTTGAAGCTCCAAAGCATTCATCAAACCTGCTGCAATAATAATCGCTGTGCCGTGCTGATCATCATGAAAGACAGGAATATCCAGTAATTTACTCAGCGTTCGCTCAATCTCAAAACAATGTGGAGCCGCAATATCTTCCAAATTAATGCCACCAAACGTCGGTGCAATACGCACGACCGTATCAATAAAGTCTTGAGGGGTTTCTGCATCCACTTCAATATCAAACACATCCACATCAGCAAAGCGTTTAAATAAAACCGCCTTACCTTCCATCACAGGTTTACCTGCTAACGCACCCACATTGCCTAAACCTAAAACGGCCGATCCATCCGTAATCACCGCCACCAAATTACCTTTAGCGGTATATTGATATGCTGTTTCAGGGTCTTTATTAATTTCTTTTACAGGCTCCGCAACCCCTGGCGTATACGCTAAATAGAGATCATGTTGTGTTTCGGTGGGTTTAGTAATCTCGGTCGCAATCTTCCCTGCTTTTGGAAACTGATGATAAGCGAGGGCTTGTTGTTTTAATGTATCGGACATTTTTATGCCTTTTAAAATGGATAAGAGGGGTCATTTTTTGTCCGCATTAGAAAAAAATAAGCGTGTCTTTTAAGCTCGCAACAGGGCTTACAATAAGGATCTAACAATGACCATAATATTATTGAACGATTTTAACTAGGGAACCAAACTCTGGCTCGCCTTTTGGAAATTTTCCATTGAGTAAACGCAGTTTCTGTCCATTCAATAGGCTTTTTTGCGCTAGGGTGTCAAAGCTTAGTCCCGTCTTTGTAATTTTTCCAACCACAATCCGTCCCGTTTTGTTTTTACTAACACGAAACGTTAGACCATTAATTTTATTCAAATAAGCATTACGGTTGGCAGGACGAGAACCCGCTGTTGCAATGTGTTTTGCCGCACCCACGACCTCTTGTAAACGACGGTCATTACTCGGATGTGTCGAAAAAACACCATGATAAGCACTCGGACGACGACCTTCTTTTCGTGCCGCATAACGATCATATTCTTCTTGCGCTTTTAGCACACTAATCACATCCATCATACTTTTTGGATCATAACCCACATGCGCTAAATATTCAGACCCCAAACGATCCGCTTGTAACTCATGATCACGCCCATAACCTCGTAATAATGCCGAACCAAACTGTCCTAAGAGATCAGGTTTTACCCCCGATTGTTTGGCAATCAGCCCCACTAGTACGCTTGTTGCCATACCCGCAGAAGCTTGTTGAACACCGTGTCGTGCAGTAACGTGACCAATTTCATGTCCTAAAACACCAGCCAGTTCAGCCTCAGAATTAAGGTAAGCCATCAACCCTGTCGTGATATAGATATATCCACCCGGTAAGGCAAAAGCATTGACCGTAGGATCATCCAATACCGTGAAAGTATAGTAAATATTACGGCGGTGGCTTTTTTTAGCAAGCTGTTGCCCAATACCATTAACATAAGTTTGTAATGCCTTATTTGCATAAGGCGGTGTTTTTTTTACAACCCCTTTATGCGCTTGCAACCCCATTGAAAGCTCTTGATCTTTAGAAATCAAAGAAAACTCTTTTTTTCCTGAAACAGGGTTTACTGAACAACTTGTCAACACTAAGGGAAAACTCAGCATAAACAGCACAAAAAACCAGCGGGGTAAGCCACGATAATAGCTCATATCACATTTCCTTTATTTAATCAGACGAATGAACAGGGCAACGAAGATTCAATAACGGCGTGATCGCTTTAGACGTTATGATGAGTAATAATATTCAATCTTAGGATGAGGATAGTTTGCGAAACCAGCCCTAAACCCTGTTCGATCTTAATCAGTTATGAAAAATGTCCCCATTTATGAAAGAATTTAATCTATTTTTTAACATCCTTCAAGAACAGCACCAACCCTAGCAAAAACACTAAGAAACCAATATCATCCTCAATGGCATAAAAAAAGCACTCCATTGAGTGCTTTTTTTATTGATCAAGTCTACTGTAAACTCATCAACAAACCTGCTTATTATTTTCTACCGTAACGCTTGTTGAATTTATCAATAGCACCCGCAGCAGTATTGGTATTCTGCTTGCCTGTGTAGAAAGGATGAGAATGGCTAGAAATTTCCACCTTAACCAAGGGATACTCTTTTCCGTCTTCCCATTTAATGGTTTCTTTAGAGCCTTTCGTTGAACGCGTCAAAAAAGCGAAATCGCTAGACAGGTCTTTGAATACTACTTGTTGATACTTTGGATGTATATCGGCCTTCATGTTGAAGATCCTCAAAATGCTATTATTGACAAAATTTAAAGAGCGAGGATTCTATCAAACTAGGACAAGCCTAAGCAAGTGAAAAATTATGCGATAATAATAACAAAAACCACAACAACTGATTTAAAGAGATCCAATGCATCAAATACACCCTGCTAAACTTCACCATTACAGCCTATTATTTGCAGGCTTTGTTATTGTTTTTCTCAGCTTAATCCGTTGTATTAACTTATTTTTATTTGGTGACTTTAATGATCTTCAAGCCAATTTAACATCACTTGATAATTTGTTTTTTGTGGGGTTGAAATTTGATTTACGCCTTGTGGGTATTATCCTGCTACTGTTCGTTTATTTACCCTACCTCTTTATTTTTTGGATAAAAAACCAATCCCGTTATCAACAGGGGATAAAAGGGGTACTCAGCGTTTCATTAACACTAATTATTCTGCTCAGCTTTGTCGAAATAGGCTATTTTATCTTTTTTGGCACGCCGATTGATCTGCTAATCTTTGGTTTAATCGAAGATGATACCCAAGCCATTATCGCCAGCGCAATCAGTGACCCTCGTTTATTAATAGTCACCGCCATTGCAATAATCACCACCGTAACGATCGTTCCCTACTATATAAAAACAACCCAACGCTTAATCAAACAACAGAAACTTGCTTTTCTACCGCAAACCGTGGGGGCATTATTTTTTATAATCCCCTTTTTAATCGTTATGGCACGCGGCAGTATCGGCACTTTTCCCTTATCACAACGTCAATCATCCGTGAGCCACAATAGCTTTATAAACTCACTCACACAAAATGCAGTGTTTCATCTCAGCTACGCTTACAGCAACCGTCAAAAAAATAACACCAACCAATCCAGCCTTGCTATTTTAAACAGCGCACAGGTCAGCAATAAAGACGAGTTACTTAAAAAAGCAGGCTTTAATCACGCTAACCCTTTGATTCGCACCACACCCTTTAATCCACTGCTAGAACAACAGCCGCCCCACATTGTCTTTGTGCTAATGGAAGGTTGGTCAAGTCATATTGCACTGAATAACTCACCTGATAACCCTGTTTTAGGGGCCTTTAAAAAACACGCTCAAGCCGACTATTTTCTGCCCTATTTTTTTTCCAATCAATACGGAACAAACCCCAGCATAGAAAGCCTTTTATTAAACACGCCACTCACCCCGTTATCACAATCCAGCGCCTATAAAACCAGCTTTACCATGTCAAACCTCTTACCGTTTAAACGTAACGGTTATCGCACCAGCTTTATCAGTGGTGGTTATAGCTCATGGCGTAATCACGATGTTTTTTGGCCAAAACAAGGCATTGATGATTACATTGATCGCTCCAAGATCGAAGAAAAATACCATGTTAGCTCTAATAACCCTTGGGGGGTTTACGATGCAGACCTTTTTCGTTACCTACAAGATCATTTACTCAAACAAACCCAACCTTCCTTCAGCTTTGTCTTAACCACCAATAATCATCCGCCTGTGCGTTTACCCCCAAATTATAGCTCACCCTCATTTGATGTCACCAAGATGGGTATCACTAACGACACCGATCACAAAAATAAAATGTTAGCCTCCTACCGTTATCAAACCAATGCTTTCGGCGTGTTTTTGGATTGGCTAAAACGTAGCCGACTTAAAAACAAAGTCATTGTCATTGCCACAGGTGATCACATTTTAAAAGGCTTTGACGACTACAATAGTGCCGAAAAACAATATTTACGCTATGCCGTTCCCAGTTATTTTTATCTCCCAACGGTTTACGATCAATTCAGCAAAAAAAACAAATCAACCGTTAATGCCCAAATTGGTTCACACGTTGATCTCTTCCCGACCCTATTTGAACTCTCACTCTCCAAAGCAAGCTACTTTGCATTTGGACACAGCTTAATACACCGCAGCAACGCAACCGCTTATGGCTGGAATGATCAAAAATCAATGCTTTTAAGGCAAGGCGTAATCAATCTAAAGACTCAGAAACGACACCATTGGAAGCCACACAGTACGACACAACTCAGCACCAAAGCCTACCCGCTAACAGCACAACAACTGA
>JAGLBW010000118.1 GCA_023146545.1 Cocleimonas sp. | reverse complement strand
GATATACTCGATAAGGCATTGGTCAATCCTTCTTTGATTGATTAATGAAGTCCTGCTGTGTTGTTGTTATCAACTCAACTGATATTAGGAAAGCAAAATAGAAGTTTTATTCAAAAAAAGTGATTTTTCACACAGACCACACCTGATAAGTCGTCAATAATACGAAAATCAAGTCTATTTATATTCAGATAAATTATCTGGAATTAATTTCCTCGATAACAAATTTCTAGGTTAATCGTTTTTTTTTAATTTTTTGAAAAAAATAGATTTTATTGTCTATTGATAAATGGATAATAAATTTTAAGAAATAGAAAACATACTGTTACATGTTTCTGAAATACTCGACCATGATATAAAATATTACCATTAATACTTGTTAGATTGTTGTTGAGATCGGGTTAGTGTAGGCAATAAAAATGTTTTTTGATAAACTCTAGGAGCAAAATATGACGGTAGATATCAAGACCATAAAGACCCACTCTCGATTAAAATTTATTCCAAGCGCTCTTATAGTTGCTTGCATAGGGGGTCTTCTTACTGTTTCAATCGAAACGGCATTCGCCGCTCCAAAGGATGACCTAGTCGTTATGTTTCGTGGTGACACGATGCTGCCTCCCCCTGGTGGGATTGCTGGCACAGTGACCAATAAATCCACAAATTATTACAAATGTGTCGATTTGGTTTTTTATCTGAAATATAAAAGCGGGGCAAGCGGTCCAGCTGAGCAAAGGGTGCGAGTGAAAAATTTGCTACCCTCAAGAGTCCAAAGCTATTCATCTGCGTTGCATGCCAGAGCGGGCTTTGGTTTGAAACGGATCGAGTCTTGTAAACTTTTGTCTAACGGAAAGCAACCTTTACCAATCCCTCCCACTCCTCCTGCACCGTATCAAAATCGTGACTGCACACTCAGAGGTGTGGTCAATTCGATTGCTAATTTTGAGGGCAGAGATGATCGAGGGCAAATTGAAAGGGTTCAGAAAGTCTATCTGTTTACACCCGCTGGAAAGAAAGTCTCGGAAGATTCACTTTCAGTCAAAACTACTCGCGTAAATGACCATCGCGCAGGTAAAAAAAAGCAATACCTGCAGCGTAAATACAGTTTTGCACGAATACCTGCAAACTTGAATTATGTTGTGAAACTTGGTTATGAATGGAAAACCAAACCAGTAAAAGTTAACATTAGCTGTCCAAATTCTAAAGGGCGTTTTGACTTCAGAGTTCCACCGCTAATGCATACCGGTAATCGGCTAGGCGGCTGAGTGACGTAGCCCGTAAACACGATACGGGCTACGCTCTGTACTCAAAGCCAAGAAAGTCAAACCTTTGCTTGTAAGAGGGTAGCGGCTGAAAACCATTATATTGGTTGTCTCTTCTCCCACCTCCAAATTGAACGTCCCTAGCCTGTTTTTTAGGGCTAACCCATATTAGAGCCTCTGTTGTTATAATGACATGGGCGTTAATGCTTTAACATTGGCAGCGATTTCTTTGCGTTGTATTTTAGGGAGTGGGATTAGTCCTTTTTTTGTTAAATAACCCTTATGTCCCCATGCGGATTCACTGGTAAATTCTTTGAGATAGGTTTTGATACCGATGACGTTGTCTATCTGTAATTTCTTTACGTAAAAATAAAGAGGGCGGGAGATAGGATAACTACCATTGGTAATGGATTCAAAGGAAAGGGGTTGTTCGTCAATAATTGCACCTTGTACTTTATCGCTGTTTTTAGTAATAAAACTAAAGCTGACAATCCCTAACGCTTTGGTATCTTTAGCGAGTTTATCGACAATCAAACGATAGTCTTCCCCTGCTTCAATATAAAGACCATCTTCACGGATACTACGACACACTACTTTGTATTTAGTACGGTAGGTTTTTTCGAATGCCTTAATAAAATTAAAGGTACGGCATCCTTTTTCCATGGCTAACTTAGCAAAGGTATCGCGTGTTCCTGATCCGAGGGCGGGACCAAAAACTTTGATGGGGGTATCGGGAAGTGTTGAATTAATGGCTTTCCATGTTTCATAGGGGTTATCAATCAGCTTTTTACTCCCTTCTTTTTCAGGAACTTGTTTGGCTAATGCGAGGAAAATATCCCGACTGGATAGTTTGAATGGCGTTGAGGTTTTAGCATGGGCGAGTGCTATACCATCAAACCCAATTTGTACTTCGATAATGTCTTTTATGCCATTTTTCTGACAATATTTGAACTCTCTTTCCGTAATACGTCGTGACATATTAGCTATGTCAGGGCTGTTAATTCCTTTATTTCCACAAAATATCGTTATCCCACCACCACTACCAATGGCTTCTATTTTGGGTGTTTTAGAACCTGTTTTCTTTTTATAGGCTTCCGCGACCAACAGAGCAAAAGGGTAAACCGTTGAGGAACCAACAATTTTAATATAGTCACGTGTTTGAGAAAAGGAAGGTTCGGTGATGATGGCACTTAATCCAAGTACCATTAAGAGTAGATTTTTTTTCATTGATACAACGTCCTGAAATTAGGATAATTTTATAAGTTTATTATAAAAAATATGGATTTATTATGAAAGGGGCAGGCTTAAATTAGCTTTCCTCACAAATTGTAGTGCAGGTTTTCGGGGCAAACGATGATTGTGCAGGCTAAAATTAATTAGGCTTCGATCTTTGGCTATGTCAGACTATCGGGTCTATTTCTTATTCGATAATGTTCTTATGATTGAATATTTATTTATTCTTATTGGTACGGTTTGGGTTAATAATATCGTGTTGTCCCAATTTTTGGGATTGTGTCCTTTTATGGGCGTGTCACGTAAATTAGAAACAGCCATCGGGATGGGGCTGGCAACGGTCTTTGTTCTCACCTTATCGTCGATGAGTAGCTATTTAATTCACAATTATTTATTAGTACCGAATGGCTTGGAATACTTGCGTACGATTAGTTTTATCTTAGTGATTGCAGGGATTGTAGGGTTTACCGAGTTAGTGGTGCATAAAACCAGCCCGTTGTTACACAATGTATTGGGAATTTACTTACCGTTAATCACGACCAATTGTGCGGTATTAGGGGTGGCGTTATTAAATGTACAAAAATCGAATGGATTTATTGAGTCGGGTTTATATGGTTTTGGCTCTGCAATGGGGTTTACTTTAATCCTCGTCTTATTCGCCTCAATACGAGAGCGTATTAGTGCATCAGATGTGCCTGAAGTTTTTCAGGGGAATGCGATTGCAATGATTACTGCGGGCTTAATGGCGCTGGCTTTTATGGGTTTTACGGGTTTAATTAAGGCATAATACCGCGATGATGGATTCAGAAATAATCAGAGCAATCTTAGTGTTAGTGGGGCTTGCCGCTTTCTTTGGCTTAATTTTAGGTTATGCCTCCGTTCATTTTAAGGTGGAAGGTGATCCAATCACCGATCAAATTGATGGCTTATTACCACAAACGCAGTGTGGTCAATGCAGTTTTGCAGGGTGTCGTCCTTATGCTGAGGCAATTGCCAAAGGGGATGCGGGAATTAATCAATGTCCTCCCGGTGGTGAAGCAACGATTCAAGCCCTTGCTGATTTATTGGATATTGAACCTGAAGCGTTAGATGCCGAACACGGTGAACATTCTGATGTCGCAACGGTTGCGGTCATTTTGGAAGAGACGTGTATTGGTTGTACGCTTTGTATTCAAGCGTGTCCTGTTGATGCGATTGTTGGTTCAGCAAAACACATGCACACGGTGATTGCTTCTGAGTGTACGGGCTGTGATTTATGTTTACCGCCTTGTCCTGTTGATTGTATTGTGATGGAACCTATTAAAAATACTCCAATCACTTGGAAGTGGCCTAAACCGAGTCATTCTGATACCGCACTCGGTCAAATTCCAGTCGTAGTGGAAGCAAAAGAGAGGACATCATGAGCCTGTTAACTAAGTCCAGCTTCTGGACGTTTCATGGTGGTGTTCATCCTGAATGTCATAAAGCGATGTCCACGCAACGTGCTATTCAAACCCTGCCATTACCGAAGCAATTAATTATTCCTGTGCAACAACACATTGGTTCACCTGCGGAGCTATTAGTGACGGTGGGTGATACTGTTTTCAAAGGTCAGCCCATAGCAACGATGGCGAGCCAGCAGTTAGGTGCTACGATTCACGCCCCCAGTTCGGGAACTATTGAAGCAATTAAAAAGCACAATATCCCGCATCCCTCTGCTTTAGACGGTTTATGTGTTGTCTTACGCTTGGATGGCGATGATGACTGGGGTGATTATCAACCAATAGCCTATGCAGACCTTGATCAGTACACCAATAAGCAGTTACTCGCACGCATTGAAACGGCGGGGTTAGTTGGCTTAGGTGGCGCGGCATTTCCTTCGTTTGTTAAACTAAAAAATTCCAGTAAAAAAGGTATTGAAACCTTAATTATTAATGCTGCAGAGTGTGAACCTTATATTAGCTGTGATGACATGTTGATGCGTGAACGGGCTGATGAGATTGTAAAGGGATTGCAGGTACTCTTACGCTTACTTCAACCGACGCGCTGTTTAATAGGTATTGAAGATAACAAGCCTGAAGCGATTGTGGCAATAAAAAAGGCAACCACGCCTTTTGATAATGTAGCGGTATGTGCAATTCCCACGCTTTACCCTAGCGGCGGCGAAAAGCAACTCATTAAAATTCTAACTAATAAGGAAGTACCTGATGGGGGAATTCCTTTTGATATTGGTATGCTTTGCCATAATATTGCCACGGTGTATTCGCTTTATAATGCCGTGATCAAGGGTGAACCCCTTTTATCGCGTGTGGTAACGGTAACAGGCGATGGCGTAAAACAGCCACAAAATATAGAGACCTTAATCGGAACACCCGTGAGTGATTTGATAAAACAAGCGGGAGGGTATACCGAAAAAGCCCAACGTTTAATTATGGGCGGGCCGATGATGGGATTTACGTTACCTCATGATGCAATACCCGTGGTTAAAGCCAGCAATTGTTTTTTAATTGCGTCGGTATCCGCATTACAACAGACAAAATCACCCCATGCTTTACAAGCGCAAATGCCGTGTATTCGTTGTGGTAAATGTATGGTAGCGTGCCCCGTCAACTTATTGCCCCAACAACTTTATTGGCATACACAAGCTAAAGATTTTGAAAAAGTGGTAGCGCATCATTTGAGCAGTTGTATTGAGTGTGGTTGCTGTGATTTTGTCTGCCCCAGTCATATTCCATTAGTCAGTTATTTTCGTTTTGCAAAATCAGAACTGCGTAGCCAACAACTTACTTTAGAAAAGGCGAATATATCCCGTGAACGCCACGAGTTTCAAGAATTTAGAAGACAACGTGAAAAAGAAGAGCGTGCAGAAAAACGACTCAAGCATAAAGCGGCTTTACAACGAAAAAAGGCAAGCGCTAAAGGAAAAAACCCAAAAGCAGATGCGATTAAAGCAGCGATGGTACGTGCTAACGCCAAAAAAGTAGCGAGAGCGGCAGAAGCTAAAGCGAACAGTGTAATAAAAAAGAATCCTCAAGATGAAGCAAAAGGCGAATCGTGATGCAATTTAAAACGGATAGTTCGCCATTTGTAGGCAGTGTTTCCCATCTAGGGGGAGTGATGCGGCAGGTGCTATATGCACTGATCCCCGCAATTATTGTGATGAGCTATTTTTATGGCTGGGGCATCCTGATTAATATCATCTTAGCGATGATCATTGCGGTTAGCTTTGAAGCCGTTTCATTATGGCTTCGTCAACGCCCGATTAAAGCCTTTTTATCGGATTACAGTGCCATTGTCACGGCTGTTTTATTTGCATTGACCTTACCGCCGTTAGTGCCTTGGTGGATTTTAATGGTGGGTTTGTTTTTCGCTATTGTGATTGCAAAACACTTATACGGCGGCTTAGGTTATAACCCGTTTAACCCTGCAATGGTTGGTTTTGCTGTATTAATTGTGTCGTTTCCACTTGAAATGAGCCAATGGTTACATCCTCGCTGGGAAGAAGGCAACTTGCCCAACTTATGGGAATCATTACAGATCGTATTTAAAGGGACACATGAGCTGTATAGCCAAGATCAATGGGACAGCATGACGATGGCAACCCCTTTGGATGATATGAAAACCGAATTACGTAGCCATTATTTTTCGGAAATCATAATAACCGATTCCTACGGATGGGTTTCAGGACGTGCTTGGGAATGGGTTAGCATCGCGTATTTGTGTGGTGGTTTATGGCTACTGTATCAAAAAATCATCCCTTGGCGGATTCCTGTTGCCTTACTCAGTGCATTGACCTGCATCGCATTGATTGTCAACCTGTGGGAGCCTGATCAACATCAAACCTCGTTGTTTTATTTATTCAGCGGAGCCACCATGCTCGGCGCTTTCTTTATTGCTACTGATCCTGTTTCCGCCGCCACCACCCCACGAGGACAACTCATTTATGGTGCATGTATTGGTTTCTTTATTTACATTATTAGAACGTGGGGTAATTACCCTGATGCGGTTGCCTTTTCGGTCTTGATTATGAATATGTCCGTACCGATGATTGATTATTTTACGCAACCGCGCGTGTTGGGTGCAAAGCGAGAAAAATCATGAAAAAAAGTATCATTGCGATGCAAAAATCAGGGCTATTATTAGCCTTTTTTGCCTTATTAGGTGTCGTGTTTGTCTCCGTATCTCATTTACTAACAAAAGATCAAATTGCAGCCAATCAGCGGGATAGGTTGCAACAAAAATGGAATGAAGTCTTAGCTGCTTCCCTTTACCGTAACGATCTGAATACAGATTATCAGATTGTTACGGCTGATGAGATTAATTTGCCGAAAGATGCGACGGTCTATCTAGCACGCGATGAAAAAGGCACACCGATTGCCGCTATTTTTAGAGTCACGACCTTAAACGGTTACAGCGGTGCTATCACCGTATTAGTTAGTGTACGTTATGCGGATAAGAAAATTACAGGGGTGCGCGTGGTGAAACATAAAGAAACACCAGGGTTAGGCGACAAAATTGAAGTGGCAAAAAGTAATTGGATTTTAAGCTTTGATAATAAAGGACTAAGCGATACTAACAGTACATCATGGACGGTTAAAAAAGATGGGGGTGAGTTTGATCAATTTACAGGGGCTACGATTACCCCGCGTGCAGTGGTGGAATTAGTCAAACAGGTATTAATTTACGCTAACCATAATCTGCCGCAATTATTTGCTAAACCACATAGAAAATCGCAATCCAGCAAGAAAAAGGCAGAATAAAAATGACCGAAAATTCCTCAAAAACAGTGCCAGCGGTTGACTATAAAGAACTCACATTGAATGGCTTATGGTACAACAACCCTGGATTAGTCCAATTGTTAGGGCTTTGTCCTTTATTAGCCGTCACCAATAATGTAGTCAATGGCATCGGCTTAGGCATTGCCACCTTATTTACCCTTGCCATTTCTAA
>JAGLBW010000117.1 GCA_023146545.1 Cocleimonas sp. | reverse complement strand
CAAATGTTACAAGCCTCTCATGCCTTTAATTTACTAGATTCCCGCCATGCTATTTCTGTAACCGAACGACAGCGCTATATGTTGAGAGTCCGTGCGTTATCCCGTGCGATTGCACAAACGTATTATGATTCGCGTGAGGCGTTAGGCTTTCCCATGCTAAAAAAGAATAACAATAAGGAGCAATAATCATGGCTAATTTAAACGATTTACTGATTGAAATAGGTACTGAAGAATTACCACCAAAAGCCTTATTAAGCTTATCCAATGCTTTTACTGCTGGGGTTATTTCAGGCTTAAAGTCCGCTAGTTTATCGGCTCAAGCGGTAAGCTCTTTTGCCGCACCGCGCCGTTTAGCGGTATTGCTCAACGGTTTACCCGAATATCAAGCGGATCAACTGATGGAACGAAAAGGGCCTGCTGTGCAAGCCGCGTTTGATGATGAAGGCAACCCGAGTAAAGCCGCCCAAGGGTTTGCACGCTCTTGTGGTGTTGCCGTCGATGCTTTAGATCGAATTAAAACCGACAAAGGAGAATGGTTAGCCTTTAAAAAAGACATAAAAGGTAAAGCTAGTCGTGATTTAATCGCAGATATTGTCAGTCAATCATTGCAAGCATTACCCATTCCTAAACGCATGCGTTGGGGAGCAGGTGATATTGAATTTGTACGTCCCCTGCATTGGGTGGTGATGCTGTTCGGGTCGGAAGTGATCTATCAACAAGTCTTTGGTATTCAAGCCGGGGGACAAACCTACGGACACCGTTTTCATGCACCTCAAGCCTTTCCGTTAACTCATGCTACTGAATACGCTAATGTACTCGAACAACAAGGCTATGTCATCGCGAGCTTTAAGCAACGCCGTGAAAAAGTACGGCAACAAACCGAAGCCGCTGCCATAGCATTGGGTGGATTAGCTCAAATCGACGCTGACTTATTGGATGAAGTCACCGCCTTAGTCGAATGGCCGATTGCCGTTTCGGGTAGTTTTGATGCCGCCTTTTTGGAAATCCCTCAAGAATGTTTGATTTCCAGTATGCAAGATCATCAAAAATACTTCCCCGTGGTGGATCAGAAAGGGGCATTGTTACCTTACTTTATTACCATTGCCAATATCGACAGTAAAAATCCCGATGCCGTACGTGAAGGTAATGAACGCGTCATTCGTCCTCGTTTTAGTGATGCCGCCTTCTTTTGGCAACAAGATGGCAACGTCAGCTTAGCCTCACACCGCGAAGCCACTAAAAAAATCTTCTTTCAACAAAAGCTCGGTACCTTATTTGAAAAAACAGAACGGGTTGCACGATTAAGTAAAACCATTGCTCAACAATTGGGGGCGAATACAGACGATGCTCATCGTGCCGCCTTACTCAGCAAATGCGATTTAATGAGCCATATGGTCGGTGAATTTGCCGAACTTCAAGGCATTATGGGACGTTATTATGCACAACGCGATGGCGAAACAGATGCCGTTGCCGATGCAATGCAACAGCAATATCAACCTGCCTTTGCCGATGATGTGATTCCAGCCAGCACCACAGGAAAAATTCTCTCATTAGCGGATCGTTTAGATACCTTATTAGGCATCTTTGCGATTGGCTTAAAACCCACAGGAAGCAAAGACCCTTATGCTTTGCGCCGTGCCGCGATTGGTGTCTTGCGTCTTTTAATCGAAGGCGAATTATCCCTCGATCTAAAACAACTGTTAACCACCGCCGCCAAAGGTTTAAACAATAAAGTCGATGCCGATCAAGCGATTGATACAACATTAGCCTTTATTCTCGAACGTCTACGTGCTTATTATAAAGACCAAGGCATCAGTAGCGATGTCATTGATGCGGTTGCCAGTGTTAACCCACTGAGTCCCTTGGATTTTGATCAACGTGTGAAAGCGGTGACACAATTCAGACAACTTGCTGCCGCTGAGCCGTTAGCCGCCGCGAATAAACGCATTGGCAATATCTTAAAAAAGAGCAAGGTCACTATTCCTGATAAAGTGAATACCCAATTATTAATCGAGGATCAGGAAAAAGCCTTATATCACAGCATTCAAGCACAACAACAAGCACTTGGATCACGCTTTGCCAAAGCACAATACACCGAAGCCCTATCCTCATTAGCCACATTACGTCCCTCGGTGGATGACTTCTTTGATCATGTCATGGTCATGGTGGAGGATGAATCACTCAAAATTAATCGTTTAGCCTTATTGAAAGAAATGCAGGGGTTATTTTTACACATTGCCGACTTATCCCTTTTGCAATAGCTCACGACTAATAGCGACTGCCTTATTGATTATTATTAAATTTGAAGTTCAAACACCGCTTTGAGCTTCAATTACAAAACTAAGCTCATCATTATGACAATTGAAAACACCTTACAAACGCGCAGTGGTTCGAAATGTGAACTCTGTGCATCAACCTCTGCCCTAAGCATTTACCCCGTAACACCAAATGCAGGGGAAAGCGCTGAAAAACACATTTTAGTGTGTCAAACCTGTGAACAGCAACTCAATAACCCCAAAAAAATTGATATCAACCATTGGCGCTGTTTGAAGGACAGTATGTGGACACCCGAACCTGCAGTACAAGTTGTCGCATGGCGGATGTTAACCCAGTTGCGCGATGAAGGTTGGCCACAAGAATTATTGGAAATGCTCTATTTAGAGCCCGATGTTAAAGCATGGGCAGAAGCAACTGAAACCAATGATAACGCAGATGATATTGCACCAACAAAAGACAGCAACGGGATATTATTAATTGCAGGAGATAATGTCACATTGATTAAAGACCTCGCTGTCAAAGGTGCAGGCTTTACCGCAAAAAGAGGAACACTGGTTAAAAATATTGCCTTAACCGATAACCCAAAACACATCGAAGGACGAGTAAAGGGAACACGTATTGTCTTAGTCAGTGCGTACTTAAAGAAAGTTTAGACCTCAAAAAAATAATTGGGGTTTAAGCTTTAGCACCGCTTCCGACCTCCTTGCTTATTCGACATTATTTATCTGAAAAGCGTTTAACACCGATAGAAAAAAGAAGCGACAAAAAGCAGTGTTCATCATCATTCAAAGCCCTCAAACAACGCCTCCAAGCCTAAAGCGTTGACCATGCGTTGGAGTGATACCTTGG
>JAGLBW010000116.1 GCA_023146545.1 Cocleimonas sp. | reverse complement strand
CCCTGTTTTACGAGCAACACGATGTTAAGTCAGTGTCTATCAAGACGATCTAGCAATAATAATCAAAATAAAACAATAAACGGTGATTTCATTATGATTTTTTCTATTGATGTAGAAGATTGGCCTCAGTCTGTGTTAAATCGTAGCAACCCTGTTTCGGATCGAGTCTATAGGAATACCATGCAGGTGTTGGATATTTTGTCAGAGCATAAAACAACAGCGACCTTTTTTACCCTTACCAATGTTGCCTGTAAATTTCCAAACTTAATTCAGCGTATGGTAACAGAGGGACATGAAGTTGCATCACACGGTACAACTCATGGCAATATTGATGCCATGACGGTTAAAGAAGTACACCAAGAGATTGAAGTTTCGGTTAAAACATTAGAAGATTTGAGTGGTGAGAAAGTCATTGGCTATCGCGCGCCAAATTTTTCGATTAATGAGTCGGTGTTTGATTATTTTTGTGAAGCCTTAGCGCACCAAGGGTTACGGTATGACTCCTCTTTATTTGAAATTCCTGTGCGTAAATATAACATCACAAAAAAATACCCGTTGGATACCTTTAAAAAATTTGGTTTAGATGAACATTATTTAACACATGTTCAGATTAAAGGAAAAGATTTTCCTTTTTTTGGTGGGGGTTATTTTCGCTTGTTTCCTTATGCATTGACACATTATTTTCGTGAGCAATATGCTCAGGATGCTGTTTTTTATATGCACCCTTACGAGGTGGATACGGGTGAGTTGGCGGTGATTAAAAAATTGTATAACGATATTCCAGCAAAGTGGCTAATAACACAATTTATACAGCGAGACTCGGTTGCACCTAAACTAGGGCGATTATTGCAAGATTTTGAGTTCTCATCCTTTCAATCCCGTTATTATAGCCCGATAGCACCATTAAAAAATGAAACTAATCAGCCGATAGTTGCTATGCCTAGTGACCCCCTCATTACCGTATAGGCATGAGAATATTTACCTTTTAAGCGGGATAGTATCTAGATAAATTATCCTACTTTCAGGGAGGTGATAACGGATAGTATCACTACTGCAAGCAACATTTTTTATACTTTTTTCCACTGCCACAATAGCAAAGATCATTACGCCCGATTTTAGCAATCGGTTGAATTGATTCTAATTTAGCATTTTGTTCCGCGGTTAGTTTTTCTATTTCTCGCAAGGCTTGACCATTAATCCCTACGCTGGTCAGCAAGGTGGGCAAGAGTTTCCATGCTTTATCAATACTCATCCCTTTTTTATTCTTTTCAGTGCTTTGCGTTGCTTCGCCTTTATTTTTATTCAGTGTCATTAAAGCAAAAATGAGCATGTTCAGCATCATGTCGGTTTTAGAATCCCCTGTTTCGTTTTTAATGGCATGTTCCCAAACGGCTTTTAACCAAGCATAGCCTTTTAAATAGCCTGCACAATAATCAATCAGGGCTTGATCTGCGCCAGTAAGAGGGGAGTAATCACAAGCGTCAGGTAAAACGATTTTTTCATTGCGGAGCTGTGTATTAAGATCATCCCAGAGGCTACGGATATTAAAGGTAAACGTTCGTCCCAATTCAGGTGTATCAAAATCAGGCAGTTTATTGGTTTTGAATAATAGCGGTTGCCATTCAGCAGGCGGAATATTTTCTGGAGAAGAGGCGATGGCTAAAACAAAACCGTAGGTTTGATAATGACCGAGACTACTGAGTTTAATTTCAGGGTGGTCTTCAAATAAATCAGCAAATAGATCCGCTGAAAAAGTGAGTAGTTCTGACATATTAATTTCCTATTTTTTTTCAAAAACCGCGATAGATTCGACATGCGCCGTATGAGGGAACATATCCATAATGCCTGCACCTAATAGTGTGTAACCGAGGCTATTGACTAAAGTATCTGCATCACGGGCTAAGGTTGCAGGGTGACAGGAAACATAAACGATACGTTTTGCTTTTAATTGACCAAAAAGTGCAATGACCTCTTTAGCCCCTGATCGAGGAGGATCAAGCAAAATACAATCATAGTGTTGTTTTAACCACGGCTCACCTTTCATATCACCCATTAAATTACAACTGTAATATTCGGTATTCGCTATACCATTTTCCAATGCGGTTTTACGCGCGCGCGCGACCATCGTATCATCCCCTTCAACCCCTGTGACGTGCGCGGCGTTATGAGCAAGCGGTAAAGTGAAATTACCTAAGCCACAAAATAAATCCAAAACATGTTCTGTACCTGTGAGCTGTAACAGTTCAATGGCACGAGGAACCATTTGACGGTTGATACTGGTGTTGACTTGAAAGAAGTCTTGAGGGTTAAAAAACACTTTCGTATTAAAGCTTGGATGAGCATAAAAGAGTTCAGCGGTCTCAGGATAAACGAGGTGAATGGTGTCAGGACCTTTGGGTTGAAAATAGAGTTGATACGCGTAAGTTTTAGCTAAACTCACCAGTTTTTCTTGATCGCTTGCTGAGAGTGGTTCAAGATGACGGACAATTAATGCGGTAGCATGATCACCAACCGCTACTTCAATTTGTGGTAATTGTTCTTTGGCGTCCATCTCAAAAATTAAATCTTGAAAGGCTTTTAAATGTGCACCAACGGAAGGGTGTAATACCTCACAACGCTCTATATCGGCAAGAAATCCACCTCGTTTCTCTCGAAAGCCAACCAAGACGCGCCCTTTTTTACGTACATGACGTACCCCTAAACGTGCTTTACGTCGATAACCCCATTGATCGCCAATGATAGGTTCAAATATTTCCTTCGCCTCAACATGACCGATATGTTTCAGTGCATCCAACAGGGATTGCTGTTTGTGTTTAATTTGTGAGTCAGGATGAAGGTGTTGTAAATTACAGCCCCCACAAATCGAAAAATATTCACATTTAGGTTCAACGCGTTCATCCGAGGCTTCTAAAACCTCATAAACTGTACCTTCATCATAACTGCGCCGTTTTGAGGTATAAGTAAAGGTGACTTTCTCATTAGGTAATGCACCTTCAATAAAAACAGTTTTTTCATCAATATGAGTAACCCCTTTACCGTCTTGGCTGAGGGATTCAATGGTGACTTCAACAGGTGTTTGGGGAAGTTTTTGTTTGCGTCGTCTTCTTGCCATAGGGGTCTCAAATCAAAATAAAAAGATAGAAAGCATAATGCCAGCAGTGAGCTGGCATTATTGAGCGGGGGATTATACAAATTTACAATTTAAATGGATAGCCCTTTAAAAAGCGGCGGTGTCATTGGCTATGTTAAAAAATAGGGCATTCTTTAACGTGGGCTTTATCAGTTAGACCCCAGCGATTTTGATACGTTGCATGAGGATCTGAGGATACTTTTCCTGTGGCAATATTTTTCCATAATTGGCGTAAATTAATGTATTTACGATCATTTTCTGGATAGACAGCAAGACGGCAGGTTTTATCCATTGCTTGTTCTAGCGCTGGGGGAATTTCATCATGAAAGATTGCGCGTGCAAGCAGTTGTGGGGTGAGTTGACCTTCTTTTAGGATACCCCCTTTGTAAGCAATATTAAGCACTTCTTCAAAGTAACGTTTGAGACGCTTATCCCGTGAGGGCGTGGAGTAATAATCGTATTCTTTAGCGTTCATGCAATGCCTAATCACTGTTCCTGTGCTATCTTTTTTTGCACGCAGTTGATGTAAGAATTTTAGCCCCGTATTGACGTAGTTCACCCGCTCTTTAGCAAAAGAGCATAACCCGTGTAATACCCGTTGGGTTTTTTCATTTAATGGTTCAGGGCGGCGGCGTAATTTTTTAGCAATAATGTCAGTGAATTGCACGTAGTTATAATCCGTTTTAGCGGCAATAGTGTATTGCTCTGCACTAAAATCAGGTTGTTCTTGCATGGTTTTTTTTATGTTGCCTGGCCATTTGAAACGACGATAACCATCTGTCATATTTTTTTTATCTTTAGGGATAAAAAAAGGAAAAGCATACAGTTGAATCATCATTTTAGGGGTTGCAGGTGTGGTTGAACTCATAATGACAGGAACACCCGTATCGGTAATGCCTACAATTTCATAAGAATGAGAGCCTGGTTCAACATATAAATCCCCTGAGCGAATTTGTCCTAATGGAATTGGGTAGGTATCTTTTGCCAAGCTCCGGGTCCCCACGCGATCGTTAATGTACAGCATAAACTTACGGAGGCGTTGTTCTTCGGCTAAACCATCCCACTGTATCATTTTATTGGTGATTAACTTACTCGGTTTGTTGGCATTGTTGATCACAAAGGGAAGCTTGTTCTCATAAGAAAACACTAAGCGCATTAAGTAAATGGCATCGGCACAATCGTGAGGAATTTTATAATAGGTTTTTGTCTCAGGATTCATAAAAAAATTGGGCTTCCAACTTTTAGCCACCCAATTTTGATACTTTGTTTCCCAAACATTTGACCATGTATTACTGGCTTCCCATACGGCGGCTTGCAGCGATGAAATTCCCAGTGCGAAAACTAACAGAGGAATAAGGAGTAGGGATTTGTACTTCATTGTTGATACGATCCTTTTAGCAAGTCATTGTTTGCTCTATCAGCTGATAATAAAATAGAAATGAATACGGTTTTATTCGGGCTATTATGAAATTTTATTAGCAATTAAAGAATAGCGTTCATAAAAAATAAGAGGACTTATATTATCATTTAGTTCCTTTAAAAGGCACATTGCTTAAAAAGGTTTCCCATGTCATTGCCGTGTTATTAATATTTAATTTTTTATTGGCACTGTTGATCATCAAATGATAGTGATTATTAAGCTGATTAATGATGCCTTGCTGGCTTAAATCTGATAATTTTTTATTGAATGCAGGCGGAAGGATTTGTTTGTCTTCCAAGGCTAATTCAATTTGTAACGAACTATCTTCTAAAGATAAAATATCTTTACTCAGAATGTGACCAATTTGCTGCTGTTTTTTCTCCGCTTGGTCATAGAGTTGCCAAATATGATCCTGTCCTTCAGGCGTTTCTGCATTTTCCTCTAATGTCCATTGTATTTGTTGTTTTAAATTAAAAATAGTCGCTTGGGTTTTCAATAATAATTGGTAGCCTTTTAGCGATAAATTTTTTAAATTAAGGGTCAAATGAGAGGGTATGGTATGAGCAAGGACACTTTCAAAATCAAGTGATACCTCACCCGATAGCGCATTGTTAATACTAAAAAACTGTCCTTTTGAAGCCAGCTCTAAGTGCGTTTTATGTTCTGTCTTGGTGTTATCCGTCAAGAAAATAACAAAGGGATTGCTGGTGTAATGAATTTGTTGCTGTTTTAAGGTGCGTTGTTGGTCTATCTTAATATCTAGTTTAAGCGCTGGAACTTCAACTAAGCGGGTATCAGCTTTAACACGCAGACGATGAACATCAATGTTTAGGTTATGTTTTAACGTATCAGGACTGATAGCCCCCTGAGCAATCAGGTGATCAATTTGGATCGCAGGGCTTGACCATCGCTTAATATCAAGTTGATAGTTTAGTGAATTATCAAAACCAACCCTAAGGGTTAAAAAAGGGTGCTGGGTTGAAAAGAGGTGATCTATCGGGTTTTTTTGTGCTGAGCTTAACGACAGCTTCCACAATGCTTTACCGAAGCGTTGTTTACCCTTATCAGTAAAAACAGGGCCATTAATTAACTCAATTATAAAAAATTGATTACCCATTTGCTGTTGAACAAAAGGGATTTTAGAATTGGCTTTTAATAACGCTTTCGCGCCAGTTAAGTGAGGCTTATAACGCAATAATTCAATATCAATAAGGTTGAATTGATCTTCATTAAAATGATCTGCTAAAAAGGTGGTTAACTGTTCGCGTGAGGTTTTGGTAACAAACCACCCCCAAAATCCCCAAAGTGTTGTGATCAAAAGACATGAAACTAAGATAATAAGCCCTGTCTTTTGTAGAATGGATAGCTTTTTTTGTGGCATTAACTGGTTCTTTCTCCATCGTTAAGTAGTCGTTTTAGTTTAACTCCGACAAGCCATAAGCTACTAAAATAAACCAGAGCAGATAAGCCAATTAAAGCAAAGAGAACACCTATTTTTTGCATAATCGCTTGGTCTTGCCACCACGTATCATTTGGAGTAAACCACCATAAGGTAAAGCCCATCATTGAGGTTGCGAAAATAACTTGCGTGAGGTGTTTTAGATTGCCCGCTTGTGCATGATAAATCTTTTGTTTTTTGAGGGCATAAACCAGCAGGCTGGCATTTAAATAAGCCGATAAAGCCGTTGCTAAGGCAAGACCTGCGTGCGGTGCAGGATAACCCATTGTATACCACGGCAACACAATAACGAGATTTAATAGCATGTTAGAAAATATAGCGATAATCCCGATCTTTACAGGGGTTTTGGTATCTTGTCGTGAATAAAAACCAGGTACCAATACTTTGATTAAAATAAAAGCAGGTAATCCCGAAGCATAGGTGATTAAACTCATGCTTGCCATTTGAACATCATGCCAACCGTTTACACCATTGTTAATCAAAGTTGCTAGAATGGGTGTAGCTAATAACATTAATCCCAACATACAGGGAATCGCGGCTAATAGGCTTAAACGAGCGGCCCAACCCAATGTTGCAGAGAAGGCCTTATCCTCTTTGTTAGCATGATTACCCGCTAATTTAGGTAAAATCACGACAGCCATTGCAACACCAATTAAAGCCAGTGGCAATTCGACAAACCGATCAGAATAATACAACCACGTAATAAACCCCGTGCCTAGCGTTGAAGCAATCGCGGTATTAATTAATAAATTAAGTTGGGCGACGGATGATCCAAATAAAGCAGGAACCATCAGCTTCATAATGCGATTAACCCCTTCATGACCTCGTTTAAGACGAAACCTTGGAAATAACCCCAGTTTGACTAAGGCGGGGACTTGAAATAATAATTGAGCAATCCCGCCAAAGAAAACACCCCATGCTAATGCCATCACAGGCTCTTCAAAATGAGGCGCGATCCAAACGGCACTGATAATAATCGCAACATTGAGTAAAACAGGGGTAAAAGCAGGAATCGCAAACTGCTTAAAGGTATTTAAAATACCGCTAATAAAGGCGGTTAGTGAAATAAAGAGAATATAAGGAAAGGTGATACTGAGCAAAGATGCGGCTAGCTCGGGACGTGCATCAGGATTTGAGGAAAAACCAGGGGTAATGACTTTGATAATCCAAGGCGCACCCAGCATTCCTAAAATAGTGATTACTAGTAAAATTGTACCTAATGTTCCAGCAACATGATCAATCAGCCGTTTTAAATCGGCTTTACTACGGGTTTCTTTGTACTCTGATAGCACAGGAATAAATGCTAAAGAAAAGGCACCTTCAGAAAAAAAACGTCTTAATAAGTTGGGAATACGTAAGGCAACCATAAAGGCATCCATTGCACCACCCACTAAAAAATAGTTCGCAAAAATAACATCACGTATTAGACCCAATACACGTGAGATCATTGTCATTCCACCGACAATAGCGCCTGATCGAAGTAATTGGCTCATGAGGTTTCCTTATTGATTGATAGGGATTAGATCTTAACAGAATCAGAGGATTAGCTTTTTTAGTGACGGGCTTAAGCGGGTAACCTTTTTTATCTAAATGAGTTTAAACATCATCTTGATGTTTAAAAAATAACGGAGCGTAGCGCGGATAACGGCTTAGGTCTTCCAATACCTTTATTTTTGGTTTTTATGACCATCAAACCACTTTGTTGATAATGTCGTTTGTTTTCCATTTGTCAAAAAAATACAACAGTCACGCGAATTTTTATTGCATAAAACAGCCTATAAGCAGTGTAATAATAGCCAATAAAAGCACAAACCTCAGTGCTATTTTATCAAAAATTAATAAAAATAATGAGTAATGATAATGAAATTTCCCCCTAAAAATAAGCGTAGCCTACGTTTATTCACCCCTCTATTTTGCTCTATTAGCGTACTGATTTCAGCTCAAGTCTATGCAGAGAAGCCTGCTATTACACTGAATGCCAATGGCAATAAGGACAATATTATTGAGGCAGGACAAATTGGTTATGTTGGTGGTAACACTAAAATAGGCATCAGTATTGATAAAAACCTACAGGGACAAGTTGATATCAACCAAATTCTTTCTGCTGATGAACAATCAGCAACCAGTGCAGAAGGCTGGTTTGGTTATCAAGTAAACGATAAGAACGGGGTTAAACAAGGCGTAAAAGGTGGGGGCGTTAAAGTGAACCACCTGTGGGTAGACGGTGATCATGAGGATGGAACAGTTCATAAAGTTTTTGGTGCGTATGACCGTAATGCGAATGATCATTCGAAAATAACCGCAGGATACGGTCAGGAAAAAGAAAATTTATTTTGGTCAGGGCATCTTTCCAAAGGTGTTTCAGATAAAAAAATCATGTATACCGATGAGAAAGGTGCAAACGTTTTACAAAAGGCGTATGACTACGGTGTTGGTGGTGAAGTGGGTTCATTTATTGAAGACTCTTTGACGCGTGTTCGAGGGGGTGTTGATGTTGAGTGGGGAACAGATCAAGCAGAAAAAGAAGATACGCCAATGCAAGCGAC
>JAGLBW010000115.1 GCA_023146545.1 Cocleimonas sp. | reverse complement strand
CATAAAAAAAGGAAGTGATTATTTCACTTCCTTTTTTTGTTTAAAGCGTTGTTATTTTTTCAATTTGCTTGCCCAACTATCAGCAACAGTTTTAGCGGCATCACGACCACCGAAACCAAACGCTAATGATGCGGCAACGGCAACAGCGCCAATCGTAAAACCAAACGCCATATTGACGATATTATCAGCCAGACCCATCGCTCTTAGACCCATCGCTAAGACCAGTCCTAAAATAGCAACACGGGCAATCCCTGCTAATACCGTGTTACCCGATTCTGATAGTTTATTATAAGCCAGTGAACTGAGTATATTGCCGACAATCAAAATAATACCACCAACTAAAATACCACCACCAAACAGAAGCATTCTAGCGAAAATATCAGAAATAATATCGATGCCCAAAGTATCAACAGCAGCAATTGATGCGGTTAACATCGAGAAGAATACAATTGAACCGTTAATAAGTTTTGTTGGTGTAAATGATGATGTAAACAGACCTTGAACACCCATTTTCTCAGGCATTGAATCAATATTCATACCCTCAAAGATACCCTTGAGAATTTGAATCGCAAATTTTGCTACAAAATAAGCAATGGCAAGAATAATCCCTGCACCAATAATATTAGGAATGGCTGCCATCAATTTATTAATCATATCGGAGGCAGGTTCTGTAATCGCAGGAATATTAAGCACACCCAAAGCGGCAACAACAATTGGCAGAAGAATAGCGGCAAAAGTGAAGGAACTACCAATACCTGAAAGTTTTAGGTCTTTGTTTCCTGTTTTATCCATTAATCGGCGGTCAACATTTTGTAAACCGACACCAACGAATTCAGATACAATTTTAGCGATAATCCAACCCGCATAACCAATAACGCCTGCACCAATAATATTAGGCACAGCCGCTAAAAATTTATTTACCATTGCTTTTAATGGTGCTAACACATCGGTCAACCCAAAATGTTGTAAAACAGCCATTAAGACAAAGATGGTTAAGAGTGCTTTAATTAAAGCGGTAACGGGTGATATAAGATTATGTTTTTCTAAAAAGCCGACTTTATTTAAGACTTTTTTAAACAGACCTGTAATAAATTTGGCAACCAACAAGCCGACAAAGAGGATTAATAAACCAATCAGTGCATGACCGAGCTTGCCAGAGGCGAGCGAGCCAAAATTATTCGTGATAGAAGAAAGAATGCCTTCCATGATAGTTCTCCGTATTTATGATAAGCGTTAAAGTGTTTAAAAGATTTCGTTAGTGATACTACTTGCATCCATCAAGGTATTTTTTATTAACGAATAGTGGTGATAGGGGGGTAGGATTCAGGTTTTAAAAAAAAGGTCAATCCTGTTCGATCTGATCATTGGATTAACATCACAGGGATTTAGTTGTTACTGACGTTAAATATCAACAGCAACTAAAGATAAACTAAACGGTTAATTAATCTGGACATTCAGTCGATAGGGCTGAGCATCCAGAGTGAACGTGGTTGAGTATAATGATTGCTTATTGAGTACCTTGAATCATAATTTCAATACGACGATTTCTTCTACGACCCCGTTTGGTTTTATTACTCGCAATGGGTTCGACTTCTCCTAGCCCTTCGATTTTTATCCGTTTTCCATTAATACCGTATTGAACCAATGCCTTTTTCATACTGCGACTCCGCATGAGAGAAAGCTCAGTATTGAGTTTGAAAGACCCTTGGTTATCCGAGTGCCCACGAATCACAATATTGATGTCCTGATAAGTATTCAATATCGCAGCGGTTGCTGCAATTTGATAGGTCGATTTCTTATTCAACAGTGGGGAGCCTGTTTTAAAATAGACGCGATCAAAGATAATTGCTTTTTCTACTGTATTACCCTTAGCCGCTTGCTTAAGTTTATCTTCAAATCCCCCTTTTAATATTTCTACTTTACGACCACTGGGTAATTTTAGAATATAACTATCGGACGATTCACTAATTTGTTCTTTTACCTTTGCAGAAACTTGAACCGCTTCCTTTTCAGTAGTTGCTAACTTTGCTTGTGGGTTATCCAGTGGAACAGGATCAACGCTTTTAGCAGGTATTTCGACAGTTTCTGGTGTGGGGGTGGAAGACTGCTTATCAACAGGTGTCGAGGCTAACTGCTCTGCTTTTTCTATAGGGGCTACTGTAGGTTTCGGTTGATCTGTGGCGAGTTTGTTCTGAGGGCTTGTGAGCTGAGAAGTCGTTGCACCAGCGACAATCGCACCGTTTACGGTATTGTTTTGGAGTTGTTGCTTTAGCTCTTGAGGCGGTCGAAGGACAGCATTTGAACCTAATAAGGTCGTGTCAGGTGTTTTTACATTATCATCTTGATGTCGTGCCATTGCACCGAAACCCACGGATGACGATCCTAAATCAGTAATTGCCCCACGGGCAGGGTAATCCCTGTCGTCTGAGTTAAAATTAAAATCATTTGATAGATAGAAATAAAGCCATCCAAAGAATAAAAGCACTATTCCTGAGATAATATATTCCTGCAAGGTCGTGATGTCTTGATCCTTTGACATTGAATTCTTCCATGTAGAGTTTCTATTTGGTTTTTTTATTCTATGCCACCGCCGAAAATTAATCAAAACATAAAATCGATTATACGCTATAAATAACTCTCTATTATCTAAGGATAAAACAGCTTATTTTTTAAGCTACTACTGACCCGTATTATTCACGTAATGACCACTAACTCGCATAGGAACAGAGGAAAAACAAAGGTTAAGCCTAATGCTTTACTGGGTTTAACAATAAACCCGCTTGTTAGCATTAGCGCAGTACTGTGAAATTGATAACATCAACGGTTTATAATGACAATTATCGACCCTTTGTCACTTATTTTTTATTTACCGTTCCTTGAAAGCTTCTCAAAAAGGAGTGGAGCATATCACTGGGAAAGGGGATACTTTACTTTCTTAAAAATTAACTAAAAAAATGAAGGAAGAAACAATGGCAGGTAGTGGAAATACAGGTCTAACACGTCTTATAAAAGCCTTTGGTTTTTCCATGCAGGGTTTAAAAGCAACGTATAAACTAGAAGAAGCGTTTCGACAAGAAGTCTGGTTACTCCTTGTCACCTTTCCTTTGGCACTTTATCTTGGCGATACACCATTAGAAAAAGCCGTTTTAATTAGTAGTATTTTATTGCTCTTAATTGTTGAAATATTAAACTCCGCGATTGAAGCTACGATTGATCGCTTTGGGGGCGAAATACATGAGCTATCGGGTAGAGCAAAGGATATGGGGTCAGCCGCTGTTTTTTTAGCAACGATAAATGCGGCAGTGATTTGGGTCTTATTGCTTATTTTTTAGCATAATATTATTGACCTCCCTCTGATAGAGGGAGGTCAGCAGACACCCATAATTTAAGCGTTATTCAAATTAACTAAAGCATTCACATAACGTTGGTAACGAGCTGATGTAATTTTATCCTCATCAACAGCTTGGCGTACCGCGCACTGGGGTTCGTGGTAATGGGTGCAGTTATTAAAGCGACAATATTGGATATAGCTAGAAAACTCTCGATAACCATCGCTAAGTTTTCGTGGGGTTAGCTCATCTAAAACATAGTCACGGACACCGGGAGAGTCAATCAGATAAAGTGATTCACCAAGATCGTAAAGTGTTGCGCTAGTGGTAGTATGTTGCCCTTCACCTGACTGTGAAATATCATTGACTAATAAGGTAATATCAGGCAAAAAATGTTGTGCAATGGATGATTTTCCCACACCAGAGCGTCCAACAAATATATTAGTTTTACCCGCCATCAGGGTGCGTAATTCAGCAACACCATCACCATTTAAGGCATTGACCTCAATCACGGTATAGCCAATATCACGGTAGGTTTGTAAGGCTTCCCAATCTTCAGGGGTTGCGTGTTGATCAGCTAAGTCACTTTTATTGATTACAATCACTGCTTCTGCATCCAACTGTTGAGCCGCCATTAAGTAGCGATCCACTAACTCCCAAAGGGGACGTGGTAACCACGAGCTAGTGACAATCAGTTGATCGATATTTGCCGCAATTGTTTTCGGTGTGCCTCGATAAGTTCGTCGTGTCAGTGCATTTTTTCGCGGCAGGAGCTTAAGTACCGTCGCATTACCGTGTAAGTTTGCTTTCCATCTAACCTGATCGCCACAAGCGACATGATCTAATTTTCGCTTCGTGGTACAACGAATAGGGTGTTGGTTTGGTCTGGAAACTAACAACTCCGATCCAAAACGAGTAATGACTTGACCTGTGTGTAGGGTTGCTTTTTTATCAACAACATTCTGTTTATTCATGTTGTTTTATTTACCTGCAATATTATTTAGTTTTTTGGTATTATTTTGCTGTTGTGTCTTTTCGGAAAGTTGATAATAGGCATTATTTAAGTAAGCAACAACATCTTCAATTTCATCATCAAATAAGTTGGTACTCAGTTGAGCATCACATTGGCGTACTTGAGTGTTTAACGCCGAAAGTGAGGTCACTTTACGGTCGGTGCGAGTAAAAAGCTCATCGCTTTGATGGCATTTCATACACTCGGAGGCGGTAAAGGTTGTCTTACCTTTCTCCGCATCCCCTTTAGCGAATACGTTGGTTGTTAGTAGTAAACTGGCAATAATGATCATGAGCCTATTTGTTGTTATCTTCATTTTAATGGTTCCTATTTTAATCAAAGCGCCCTTCATTTTATTGTATCCTATTGGTTCATTAATTTTCTTTGATGAAGCACAAAAATGTTACACAACCTGTAAGTTAACCCTCACTTTTTTAGTGTTGGTAAAAAGAATGGGGGGTGAATCATGGTTAGTAAAATAGGATACCCTCAAATGTTAACAGCACTTTTTTTAATAATTAATTTAAAGACTGACTATTCAATAACCTTTCAGTCCTCGGAGGCTGTTAACATCTGATGAGTCTTTTCCCCCGTTGTCCGATTGATCTTGATTAAACCAATAAAAGGCGAAACAGCACAGGGCTGTGATTACACTTTTATCAGCACATCATGGCGGCATACAAGCAAAGGATCTTGTTATCAAATATCAACAAGCATCTACTCTACTCCTCCCACTTGCTTTAAATGCGCGATGCGTATCGAAGCAGGGGGATGAGAATCGTAAAAAGCAGAATGCAAAGGATCGGGTGTCAAGGTTCCCGCATTCTTTTTGTATAGACCAACCAAAGCGCTAATGAGTTCCTTAGCACTAGATTCTTTCGCCGCAAACGCATCCGCCTCAAATTCATGTTTACGTGACCACCATGCCATAATAGGACCAATAAAAAAGGTATAAACAGGTGCAACTAACATAAACAAAAGCAATGCCATATAGGTCGATTTTTGTTCTACACCTAGGGCATTAAAAAAAGTCAGTTGATTCATTAAAGCCGCTAACACCGCAAACCCAGCAAGCGTCATCGTCATTGAAAGCACTAAGCCTTTCATCACATGCTTGCGTTTAAAATGTCCCAGTTCGTGTGCTAAAACGGCTTCCACTTCAGCGGGTGATAAATGCTTTAACAAGGTATCAAAAAACACGATCCGTTTGTTCTTTCCAAAGCCTGTAAAATAAGCATTACCATGACTAGAACGTCGTGAACCATCCATCACAAAAACGCCTTGAGAATTAAACCCTGTGCGTTCGAGTAGCTTAGTAATGCGTGATAAGACTTCACCTTCTTCTAGAGGTTGAAATTTATTAAAGATTGGTGCAATAAACTTAGGAAAAGCCCACATCATCACCAAAGAAAATAAAGTAATCGCTAACCAAGCGTACAACCACCAGAAATCACCCGCAGATTCCATTAACCATAAAATTAAAACAATCAATGGCACACCAATGGCTAAGGAAAGCAGTGTGTTTTTAAACAGATCAACAAAAAATGTTTTTAAGGTTAATTTGTTAAAGCCAAATTTTTCTTCCAAGACAAAGTTACGGTACAGCGTTGCTGGAATATCAATCAGACTGGCTAATAGCATAAAGCTTAAAATAACCGCTACTCCTGTCGCTACATCCCCCATAGCAAAGTGACGTAACCCTTGATCTAATGCATTAAGCCCACCGCCTAACGTCCATGCTAATAACAAGACAGAGCTTAATAGCAACTCGATTCGTCCAAAGCGTCCTTTGGCAAGGGTATAGTCTGCCGCTTTTTGGTGTTCATCTAAATTTATTTTATCCTTAAACTCCTCAGGAACAGCTTTCCGATGCCGCGTAACGTGGGCGGCTTGTCGAAAGGACAACCACAGTTGCATCGCAAGCGTGAGTATAAACGGTATGATAAAAATCCAAGTGTATGTGTGCATATGATATGGTTAGTGTGATTAGTTTTAATAATAGGATAAAGAAATAATAGTGTACGCATAACATCCCTTCGTTACTTTGATAGGATCTTATTACTACACTAAAGTATAGGGAATATAGGTTTGTTATCCTAGGAGCTTGTCTGAGAACAGACAATTTAAGTTAGGATACTCGCAAATAGAGGATACCGAGAATATATTAGCGATGTTTCCTCTATGATCTTCAAGTGATCTTTTTTTATTTTTGCTACAGGTGCGGTTGCCAGACTGTCTTTTAAAAGACCTTAATAAATATCAACAGCGTCAAAAATAGAAGTGTGAACCGCAAAAATATTCAGAGCATCCTACCAGTAGAACCATCAATACCGCTATAGCGATAGGAAATAATAATGAGCAACCACCAAAATCTAAACGCCACCAATCTTATCTGGATTGACCTCGAAATGACGGGTTTAGACACCGTTAACGATGTCATTATTGAAATAGCCACCGTCATTACTGACAAAGACCTTAATAAACTTGCCAAAGGGCCTGTTATTGCTATTTATCAAGAAGATCAAGTACTTGATGCAATGGATGACTGGAATCAGCAACACCATGGGGATTCAGGCTTAGTTGAACGCATCAAAAAAAGTGAATACAGCGCGACACAAGCAGAAACGGAAACCCTAGAGTTTTTACGCGAGTACGTTCCCCTAGGCACATCACCCATGTGTGGCAACAGCATCTGCCAAGACCGTCGTTTTATGGCACGTTTAATGCCTGAACTAGAAGCTTATTTTCACTATCGAAATTTAGACGTGAGTACCCTAAAAGAACTCACTGCCCGCTGGAAACCTGAACTATTAGACCAATTCGAAAAAAAAGGCGCACACCTTGCACTGGATGATATTTTAGAGTCGATTGCAGAACTGCAATTCTATCGGAACACTATTTTATCAATTTAAGAGCTGTTCATATTCAATCTGTAGTTTAGGGCGTTATTACACCCTTCGAGTATCCTTTTTTTATGCTTTATAACCGACAAGAGCCTATCAGGTATCAAATGGAAAGTAATAAAACCACCAAGGGTTCTCGGCAAATTGCTGTAATAGGTAATGCGAAACTAACAGATCCTATTCTTGAAGAAAAGTGTATTGCATTAGGCCATGCCTTATCCTTTAATTATCTTGAACATAGGGATTATGTGAAGTGAGAACAACGATTATTTGAATGTTTCTACCAAGCGTTTATAGATCGGCATCAAAAAACAAAAATAATCATTGAGGAAGCCATTATCCTGAGCAATTTACTCCTTGAAAACCTTCATTTATTGCCGATAAGACAGCTATCATTATCAATAAAAGACTTAAAAGAGATTATTAAGGCATCACAACAAGCCGTAGAACAGCTTCTTGTTCCGAATAGGAAAGTATTGGAAACTGTCTTTTACCAAGCATTAGAAAAGATTGATAAAGAGAAAAAAGCCAATTTATGATCGGATACATCCCATAAATCTCACCCTTATTTATCACAAAATCCATTGTTTTTTTGTTCGTAATCAACAGTTTCACCTGCATTATTCCGATACAGGGTACAACAACTGAGGAGACGTTGTTGTAGCTTTTTCCTTCCACGTAAAATACGTGATTTCACAGCGGGTACGCTCAACCCTAAGTCAGCAGCAACGGCGTTGTATTTTTTCCCTTCTATTTCCGACAATATTAAGGGGTGACGATAGCGCTCTGGTAAAGCTTGAATCATTGGGAGCATACAGTTTGACAATTGTTTAAGGGTATTCTCCGTTTCAGGTATTGCTGAAAGCGCTTCGGGTAAGGGTTCAAATTGCCGCTTGGCTCGATAATAATCCACAATGCTATTTTTGGTGACACGATAAAGCCATGATGAAATATTATCAGGGATAAAATGCTCATTGATAGCCTTTGTCAGTTTTACAAAGACATCATTTAATATATCTTCAGCATCCTCTGTTGTTTCAACCTTGCTACGAATAAATGAGAATAATTGTTGTCGATAGGCTAACCATGCCGCTTCTACGCTTGTTATTTTTTGCTTCATCATTAGATCGTGGGTCATTCTGTACTTTTCAGGTATTGAATAATACCATCCGCTAAGGATTGGCTTATTTTGTTTTGGTATTGATTATTTCGTAATAAACGTTCTTCATCTTTGTTTACGATAACACCACATTCTACCAATACAGCAGGAATGATTGATCGGCGCAACACGGCAAGTTCTGAAAATTCATAAATCCCCCTTTTTTTATCAAGCAATGTGCGGTTTTCTCCTTTAATTGGCATGGCATGATGCAATGTGGGGGTAAAGCCTTGCCTTAGCATCTGGTTTGAAATCGCGCGTGCAAGGTTTAGGTTTTCCTTCTTTTGTGCCGTTGTTTGAGAGATAAAAAGAGAAAAGCCTTTGAATTTTTCGCCGTGTAAATATTTGTTTCCTTTATATTCCCATTCCTTTAAAAATTTAGTTTGCATTGAATCATGGTGAATGGAAATAAACACTGTCGCCCCACGTCGATGGGCTTGCTCATTTCTGTTTTTTAAGCTTATATTTTTCCCCTTGGGGTTAATAATAAAGCTGTTGTTATACCCATAAGCGTTTAATTGGCTGTGTAACTTACGGGCTATGACTTGATTAAACTGGAACTCACTCACACCTCGAGCACTGGTTGCACCTGATTTCTGTTGAGTATGACCAATATCAATCGCAATCACTGCTTTATTGTTTGCCATAATACGGGTTGCATAGAATGGCAATGAAATAAGGAAACAGGTAAGAAATATTTTCATTGTTTAAGTACAGGCTCTTATTAAGATTTAATGATTAATTCATTCTTTTCACTATTTTTCTGTTTTGATAGGCCTTTCCTTATTAATTTTATATTAAACCGCAAAAATAAGCTGAAAAGTGAATTAATCTAACGCAACATTACCTTAGAGTTTGCTGGATTGGCAACCTGTTGCTTTGCATTCTCGAATACGGTCGTGAAGAAAGTTAGTCCGCTGAATAGTTTTACGGGTTGCACAGGCTAAATTAACAAAAAATCGACGACCTTCGTGACGACTACATCTTGAATTACGGTTACTAATCCATTGGCGTTGTCCTCGTCTTAATTTTGAATTTGCTGATGAATTAAGCTGTTTTTTTAAAGATTGATAGGCTTTATTAAGGTCTTTATCGGCTTCAATATAGACTTTATTTAAACAATAGAGTCCATCAAAATCATTGCTGGGTTTGTTACAGTTATCTGCAAAAGCATAGCTGGGGAGGATTAATAATAAGCTGATCAGTATTTTTTTCATGGTAATTACTTCCTTTAGTCGGTAGTGGTTTACTTGACTATAGTTTAGTTTCATCGGTATCCCTTCTTTTTTATAATAAAACCCGTTTAATGCCTTCTTTCTTTACTATTGCATTACATTTCCCACCTAACTAAGGAATTTAAAAGCATGCACAATCAAGCTTTAAAAGAAGCGGATCAAACCTTTTCCAATCACGTTGGAAAGGAGACAAAAACACCCACTACACGTTGGGTCTTTCAGTATTTTTTCGGCATTCATTGGTTAGTTATTCAATAACTTACCTTGTTGGTATTCAATCTAAAGGAACACCATCAACGATGACTACATTTACTCGGAAAACCTTATGAAGATTTTTATTCTGGTGGATGAATTTTAGGGGTGCGGAATGTAGGTGCTAACGTTGAGTATATCGTTTTTTAGAGAAATAACGTCCAAAAAAACAATATTATCTCAGCACATGCTACAAATATAAAAGTTATCCATAATGGTATTACTTTCTTGTTATACCTATATTTTATAATGCGACCTATCCGTTATTTATTGCAATGTTTCGGCATCATGCTGCTCCCTTGTATCGTTTTTTTAGCACCTTATTAGCTGTCGGGTAAAGTGATGAGATAGCGTGCCTTGTGAAGCAATTTGTGGACATCAGCACTCCTGAAGCGACAAATAACCTCTTTCGAGACACGAAGCATAGGTTTTCTAGCAGTTATCGTATCCCCGTGTTTTATTCTTTAACGGTAATGCTTAACAACAGCCCGTTTGATTGCTTTCTCCTTTGGCGCAACAGTCAGATTGATTATCATCGGTTAACCAACCTTCAATCATTATTTTACTTGGAACACCACCGGCATGAACGACGCGCTCATCAATGACAACCCCTGGCGTGGACATTACGCCGTAGCCCATAATCGCGGCGATATCTTCTTCTTTGATTAAATTGATTTCGATGCTTTGTGTTACGGCTGCTTCTTCAATGAGCTTAAAGGTTGTGGTGCAATTGGCACAGCCTGTTCCTAATACTTTAATCGTTTTCATCTAGTTTATCCTTATAGTCTGGTAGAGATTAGCACCTACAATAAAATATTAAACAAATAGCCAACCATTAAAATCCCCATCGCAACGATGCCGACAAAGGTGAGGATAAGTTGTGTTTTTAATACCTTACGTAGGATTAGAATTTCAGGCAATGATAAAGCAATCACGCTCATCATAAAAGCAAGGGTTGTCCCTAACGCCGCGCCTTTCCCCATTAAAGCTTCAACAACAGGAAGAATACCTGCGGCACTACTGTACATTGGGATACCCATTAAGACTGCCGCTGGAACCGACCACCATGCCTCTTTTCCCATGATCGAAGCCATAAAATCTTCGGGGACAAAACCATGTATCAACGCCCCCACAGCGATACCGATTAAGACATAAACCCAGACTTTCCCAACGATCTCTTTAACATGGCTCCAACCTGCTTGAAAGCGTTGTTCCCATGTGACGGCTTTATCTTCAACAGGCGCTGCCGCTCCCGTATGAATATCACGTACCCAATCTTGTAGGTATTTTTCCATGCCTAATTTACCGATAATCAAGCCTGCACCAATGGCAATGGATAAGCCCAGCACAAGGTACAGTACCGCTACTTTCCAGCCAAATAAACCGAACAATAAGCCGAGCGCGATTTCATTAATCATCGGAGCAGAAATCAAAAATGAAAAGGTAATGCCTAACGGTACGCCTGCGGATAAAAAGCCAACAAAAAGTGGCACAGCAGAGCAGGAGCAAAAGGGAGTGACAATCCCTAATAATGCCGCCATCGTATTACCAACGCCTAAACGCCGTCCTGATAAAATAGCACGGGTTTTTTCGGGAGAGAAAAAGGTTTGAATAATACCCATTAAAAAGACAATACCCGCTAAAAGTAATAAGATTTTAGGCGTGTCATATAAAAAGAAGTGTATCGACTCACCTAAATGGGATGAGCGATCATATGGGGTGAGTGATAAAATAAAATTGGCAATATTATCCAATTGACTGTAAAGATAAAACCATGCAACCAGCAGAATAGGGAGACTGATTAGCCATGCGGTTAGTCGTTGGGATGAAGATAATGTTATGATTTCTTTAGGCATAATAATCTCATAGGGTTCTACCATTGACGGTTATTCATTGAGTAAATACAACCTTGAGATTAAAGTGTACCAGCTTAAATGATTCCGATAAAACCACCGTGACTCACCAAAGACGTTTATAGCAAGCCTCTCTGCTTCCAAAACGTCTCCTAATGATTAAAGCCTCTTTTTACTCTGCAACAAAAGCTAATCGAATCGCATCAAGCCTTAATTGTGCCTTACTCAAGTGCTTTTTAAGCCCTTTGACATTCTGTTCTAATTGCTCGATTTCTTCTTGACGAATATTAGGATTAACAGCGGCTAAAGCACGTAGACGTTCAAGATCATCATGTTCTTCGCTATTCAGGCGGGTGAGTGCATCCTCAATCAGCGTGATTTGTTGCGGTTTAGCAAGCACTTGTGCTTGTTCTACCAGTTGCGTGATTTGTGGTCTTGCGTATTGGATAATGTCATTGGCAGTTTTTTTACGAACCCGTTTTGAGAGCTTGTTCATTTGGTCGTATGATAAGGCTTCGCTGAGGTTCATGCCGTTGCTGGCGATGACGATTCTAACGCTATTGATGGATAAATAACGGTGCAGTTGTAAGTGTTTTGGTGCTGGACATTGCACACTAAAAATAGCTTCTAAAACAAGCGTCCCTGCCGCGATGACTAAAGAGGAGGGTTGAGATAAGCGAATAGAACAAAAAGTGGCATTACCAAACTCACCATTACTGACCATATCCATTGCACCCACCACCATCGGATGCTCCCATGTCAGAAAATGTACATCTTCTCGTGATAACGCCGTCGCCCGCCGAAAGGTTGCCATCATGCCGTCTTCAGAAAGCCCAGGGAAGTGAGCATTCATCATATGTTCGGTGGGTTTAATAATAACACAGTGACTGCTTTGCGACTGTTGATCAACGCCAGAATGATCAAACACGCGCTCCATATAGTGGGCTAAAGCGGAAATATTCTGAGAGGCTTGGACGGTTTGCACAATCTCTTTAGCCTGTACTTTATGGCAAGAATTTAGCTCCAACAACCGATCCCGCCCTTGTTGCATTTGTGCTATCGCATCTTTACGTAGGGTTTTAGTTTCTTCGATTAATGTCTCAAATTGATGATCACTGGCAACATTATGATCTGAAATTAATCCTTCAATTAGCTCACCTTGTAACTGGTCAAATAAGCGATGTCCAACCGAACAAACGTGTCTAAAGGCATTTAAACCTTCATGGTACCATTGGGTTAGACGGGCTTGAGCACCTGTCTCAAAGTGTGGCACATGAAGTTGAATGGTTTCGGTCTGCCCAATACGATCTAAACGTCCGATCCGTTGTTCTAAAAGATCAGGGTTCAGCGGTAGGTCAAATAAAACCAAATGATGTGCAAACTGGAAGTTGCGTCCTTCACTGCCAATTTCGGAACAAATTAATAGATTCGCGCCTTCTTCAGGGTCAGCAAAATAGGCGGCAGCACGGTCACGTTCAATAATACTCAGGTTTTCATGAAACACTGCGGCGCGTGAGCTGGTTTTTAGACGCACAAAATATTCTAATGCCAATGCCGTTTCAACATAGGCACAAATCAGCAGTACTTTTTCATGCCAATGATCATCAAGCCAATCCGCAAGCCATGTCACACGCGGATCAAACTCAAGCCATTCATCTTGCGCAGTATGTAAACTTTCGGGATGGAGTTGTTGATCCAATATATCGAACAAATCAAGCTCAGGATCAGGGTCGAAACCTAGATCCTCTTCCTCACTAACCCCTAAAATAGCATCGATTGCCTTGAGGTCATTATCAAAGCGATATTCCGTCGGTAACGGTAAAGGATACGCATTCAAAACACGGGTTGGAAAGCCTGCCACTGCATCACGGGTATTGCGGAATAAAACCCGACCAGTGCCATGACGATCTAATAAACTTTGGATCAAATGCTCGACATGTTGATCTGCATCTTCGGCATGTTCAAACTCAGAGACAACCTCTTCACCCAAGTAACTTTCCAGCTCGGTTAATAAGCCTGCATCCGACTGTGCTTTTGTAGGATCATCCAATAAAGCTTCAACCAAAGCATTCACAGGCGCGTAGTGTTCTTGCTCGGTTTGAAACTGTTTCAAATCATAAAAGCGATTAGGATCAAGCAAGCGTAACCGTGCGAAATGGCTTTCAACCCCTAATTGTTCAGGTGTCGCTGTTAATAACAACAAGCCCGACGTGCGTTTTGCCAATGACTCGATACATTGATACTCATCACTAACAACGGTTTCGCTCCAAATTAAATGATGCGCTTCATCAACAATCATTAAATCCCATTCACTATCAATGGCTTGCTGATGGCGGGCGCTGTTCTCACTTAAAAAAGATAAGCTACATAACACTAACTGGGCTGATTCAAAGGGGTTACTCTCTTCAGCTTCCTCAATAACTGTACAACGTTCCTCATCTAAAATGGAAAAATGCAAATTAAAGCGCCGTAACATCTCCACCAACCATTGATGAATTAAGCTTTCGGGGACAACAATCAACACCCGTTTAACCCGTTCGGTAATGAGCTGTTGATGTAAAATCAAGCCTGCTTCAATGGTTTTACCTAAACCCACTTCATCCGCTAATAAAACCCGTGGCGCATGACGAAGCCCAACTTGATATGCAATATAAAATTGATGCGGAAGAATTTGTACTCGTGCGCCTAATAAACCATAAGTCTCTCTGCCTTGTTGGCGACGTAAATGCGACAACGTTTCCACGCGTAACTGAAAGTAGCCCTCTTTATCAATTTGACCGGCAAACAAACGATCTTGAGGTTTACTGAATTGAGCAAAACTATCCAGCTCCAACTCATGCAGATGCGTTTCCTCACCTGTTTCAGTTAAACCGCGATACACGATACAGCCATTATGTTCTAGATGTTCTGTAACCGTCAGTCGAAGACCTGCTTTACTGCTAATCCTCTCGTCAATAGGGTATTTTACCCGACTAAGCGGTGCGTTACTCGCTGCATACACCCTTGTCTCATCAGCGGCAGGGAACACAAAGGTAATGTGTCGCCCTTCAATTTTTTCAACAAAACCGAGTCCTAATTCAGATTCAGTATTACTAATCCAGCGTTGTCCGCGATGAAATTCGGAAATCATAGAAGCACATCCTATAGCGAGGTGTTAAATCGTAAAAAGGGCGCTAAATTAACAGATTTTTTTAAAATAATCGTTAATAACTGTAACTTTTATTATAAAGGGTCAAATTTTGTCTACTTTCTGTCTTAAGCGATTAAAAAAACAACTAAAAATTTTCAGTCAGGTTTGGTCTTGATTTTCAGAAGATAAAAAAAACAGCAACAACAGATCTGTTGAGTGTGTTTTATAAACGGTATAAGGCTAACGGTATACCCTAAGTTAGGGTAAAAATTCGTGATATTATCTTAAGTCATTGAAAAACAAAACCCTAGGTTCGGGTTTGTTTTTTTAAGCAATTACCCTGTGGTTTCTAGCTAATTATTTTATGCTAGATTGTTGTGATGAGATAAAATTACCCCTTCTTTCCAAGTTCCTATCGAGGAACGTACTATGGAAATTCCATTTCTATAGCATGGTATCGAAATCGCAGTGCCCAATGGAATTTAGTAACGCGATTATTATGGGTATTCTCATTATTTTCGCTCAGTAATTTGCATAACACATCTAAAGACGGTGGTTTCAACCCTAGAGGAGACGAGTAAGAAGATGACTAAAAAAAGAAAGAATAAACAGGGGGTTGTTTATGTCATGTCAAACCCCTCTTATAAAAAGGAGTTCCTGAAAGTTGGTTATACGACAACAACATCAGAGGAAAGAGCTAATCAGCTTTACACAACAGGTGTTCCTGATAAATTTAAAATTGAATATGAAGTAAAATTTAAACAGGCGAGACAAGCTGAAAAACAGATTCATTTATCATTAAAAAAATACCGTTATAATAAGAGCAGAGAGTTTTTCACCTGTGGTCTTAGGGAAATAAAAAATGCTATTGATAAAGCTGATGGGAAAATTGAAACACCTATTCCTAAGGGTTGGGACACCTTTTCCATGGTATTCATTAAATTTTTTTTGCTATTAAATATTGTGCTTCTATTAATAGTTTTTTACTCTGTTCTCAATTGAGATAACGTATTAAACCTATAAAAAATAACGTAACGATGAAAAATTAAGCTTTTTTACTGAGAAGAAAGGTATCCTTTATTTTATCTGCCGTCATGAGCCATTGAAGAACCGCTTCTTTTGTGTCCATTGAAGGCTCTTCATTCTTATCCAATTTAAGTTGTGCAATATGATACTTCCCATTTGGTGTAATCCGAATTTCGAAAGTGGCTCGTTCAGGTTTAATTACTTTATAAATATATAACACGTACCCTTAAGAATCAACCGATGATACATAGCAACACAGTGATGTTGTTTTTTCCCTTCCCTGATTAATTCTCTAGAATGCGTAAGTGGAATTATATGCTCAGTCCCTACTATTGGTGGAACAGGATAATCAACATCTTTTATTTTAATATCTTGATTTGTAGGGTGATTATTAATACGATCAACATAACGATTATGAATTCGTTCCAATTCATTGATTGAACGACAATGTGTAAGTTGTCTTCTCTCTGCTTGCTTTACCATTCGTAGCGTATCAACATAACAATTTTTAAAGGTCGTTATTTTCCAACCTTCTTTAGGGCACCTCTATTAATTGCCTAAAATCTGCTAAACTGTTGATCTCCTAATTTCCAATCAAAGCCCCTAAATGTCGGGTA
>JAGLBW010000114.1 GCA_023146545.1 Cocleimonas sp. | reverse complement strand
AAAATTGAGATGATAAGTGCGATACCATCAACATGTACTTGAGTTGTCTCTTCTGTTGAGGTCATTGTTATCGTTCTCCGCGTTTTGGAAAGTCAATGGGTAAGGTCTAGTTTATCGGCGAGCAGTAAGAAGGGTTATCTTGCCCTATGTTTCCACTGATTAAAAGGTATGCGGGTTGATTTTTCAGGTTACTGATAAGGTAATAACTCTCGATGGGTGTCTGCCATTATTATCAGTTGCCAAAAGCACAGTGTGTATTGCAACGATGTTGAAGCTATCAATAGGGCGGACAAAAGAAGATTGTCCGCCGCTCATTTTTATTATTTTTGAAGGATGTTGCCGCTATTTTGAAGCAAAATAGCAACACCTAATGATAATACTGCACGTTAAAAATTTAGTGTTGTAAATTTACCATTTTTTATAATCAATTGATTAAATTATTATTTTTAATATAATACACCAATTAAATTAGAGTCCCAATGCTTTTGCCGCAGAACCAATTAACTTTTCATCCGAGGTTTCCTCTTTTTGAGTGCTAATTTCACTGCTTGCTTCTGCTTTTGTCTCATTACTTGCAGTTTCTGGTATTTTTTCTACTACAGCCTTTTCTTCAACGGCAGGTGTTGTATCATCACCAATTTTACTAAGCGTCAGACCAATTTCACCATTACGGTTGAAAAAGTGTAATTTATCACCTGTAATTTGGCGAACACTGCCCATACGTCTGAGTGTTCTTAAATAGCTTCCTTCCCAATTACCAATATTAATTGCTTTTGCTGTTTTGTAAGGAATAATGATTTTACAGGGTTTTTTCGTTTTTGCGATTTGTATTACTCTAAACCCTGTGTAGCCTACTTGACTAAAACTTGCAGAATACTTATTACACCCTGCAAAACCACTTAATGCATGTGTTGTTATTCGCATATCCAATTGAATAGGACGAGGAACTCTATTACCGTATATCGTATCTAAGCGCCAAGTTGTACCTAATAATGAAGGACCTCCACTATTTAACGGGCATGCTACAGTAGCCTCCTCGGTAATACTTGATATTTCTTTTTTAGCTTTTGTCGTCGATGTTTTGCTACTGCTATTATCAGTTAGTCCCTCTAGTGAGGTAACAGCATCTTCCGCTCCCGCTGTATTGATTAACAGTAGTGTGCTTAGAGCTACAAGGGATAATACATGTGCTACTGTGTGTTTTTTAGAGGTAGATGTGGGTATGTTGAGTATCATTGTTATGCTCTCTGTCCTTGAGTATTGTCTGATCAAGTGAATTTACATAATTTTAAAAAAGGCTGTTTCCGACAGTATAGTACAATTGCTGGATAATTTCCCAGTTGTTGTAAAAAACACTAAAAAAATTAACAGAAATGCCTAAACGTATTATTTTTGCTACATTTTATTATACGCATTATACCCTAGGTTTAGCTAAAATTGATGAAAAATAACATAACATCTCAACGTATCAGCGATACGTTGTGTTTTTTTTACAATTTTTACACATTCTATAGAGCAACGGTTTAACCGCTTTTCCTAGAGAACAATCTGGGCTTTTCATTTCGAGTAGGTCACGCACAATCGTTGTATAGCTGGGCTATACAACGATTGTGCGTGACCTACTCAAAGCAAAACGAATTGGAATCGACACGCTATTGAAGCACCCTTTCCTATGGTGCGTTCTCTTGATCAAAAGCCTCAGTCTCATCAGGTACGGGTGGTAGCAATACCTCTCGGGTGACACCCATCATCAAGAGCGAGCCACTAGCAACATAAATAGAAGAGTAGGTTCCAATAATAACCCCCACAATCATTGCCAGCGCAAAACCATTAATCACTTCACCACCAAACAAGTAAAGTGCAACCAGTACCAATAAGGTTGTTAAGGAAGTCACAATGGTTCGTGATAACGTTTGATTAATTGAAGTATTGATCGAATCTTCGGTACTTAGTTTCCTTATTTTTATGAAATTTTCTCGTACTCGATCAAAAACAACAATAGTATCATTAAGGGAATAACCGATAATGGCGAGAATAGCCGCGAGAATGGTAAGATCGAATTCGATGCCAGTTAAAGAGAAGAAGCCTAAGGTAATAACCACATCGTGAAGTAGTGCAATGACTGATCCTACAGAAAAACGAAACTCAAAGCGCAAGGTGACATAGATAAGAATACCCGCTAGTGCTAATAACATCGCGATACCCCCTTGATCTCTTAATTCATCACCAATTTGTGGACCTACAAATTCAACACGACGCATTTCTACGCCAGGCGTATGTTTTTTCAGGGTATCAACAACCGCTTTACTTAAATTGTTTTGGTTGGCTTGCGTTTTGTCAGGCGCGAGACGTATTAAAATATCTTTGTCTGATCCAAAGGCTTGTACTGACGCACTGTAACCTGCTTTTTCGAGCGTTTTTCGTATTTCATCAACATTGGCATTGCTCGGATAGCCCATTTCAATAACTGAGCCTCCTGTAAAGTCAACACCAAGATTTAAGCCTTTAAATGCCAGCGATAAGATCGCGATAAGAATTAATACCCCTGAAATAATAGTTGCACTACGGCGCAACCCCATAAAGTCAATCGTTTTAGTTTGAGTCTTTACTTTATTTGTCATCTGTCTGTTCCCCTATATATGCAGCTTCTTAATGCGACGATTACCGTAAATTAAATTAATAACAGCCCGTGTTCCCATAATGGCAGTAAACATGGAGGAAACGATACCAATAGCTAAGGTAATCGCAAAACCTTTAATCGGTCCTGTACCCATACCGTACAATACAATCGCCGCGATCAATGTCGTGATATTAGCATCGGCAATAGTTGAGAAGGCTTTCTCATAACCTGACTGAATAGCCAATTGAGGCGTTAGCCCATTTCGAAGTTCTTCCTTAATACGCTCATAAATCAATACATTAGCATCAACAGCCATACCCACGGTTAATACAATACCTGCAATACCCGGCAAGGTTAAGGTGGCTTGTAACATAGATAAAATAGCAACAATAAGCACTAGGTTAAGGGTTAAAGCAAGGTTCGCTACTAAGCCAAAGACACGATAATGAACCGCCATAAAAACAAGCACTAACAGAAAACCAATCATAACGGAGTACTTACCCGCTTGAATATTATCCGCACCTAAGCTAGGACCGATGGTTCGTTCTTCAACAATATAAACAGGAGCAGCTAATGCGCCTGCACGCAGTAATAAGGCTAAATTATGGGATTCTTGAGGCGAATCTAAGCCTGTGATTTGAAAGCGTTTACTGAGTTGTTCTTGAATCCGTGCGACATTAATGACTTCTTGCGTCTTCTTGGTTTTTTTAGAAATCGTACCATCAGGTAATTTAGTAATGTCAGTCTTATGTTCAATAAAGACAACGCCCATTAATTTTTGTACATTCTTACCTGTTTCACGGGCAAAAATATTAGCGCCTTTACCATCCAGTGTAATACTAACGGAGGGACGCTGATCTTGATCAAACATCGCAGCCGCACCCGTTATATAGTCACCGGTTAACATGACCTTTCTTTTCAGTAAAATAGGGTTGCCGTTGCGTTCAAAGAAGAGCTTAGAACCAACAGGAACACGCCCTGATGATTGAGCTACATAAGGATCATTGTTTTCATCCACCATGCGAAATTCTAAGGTGGCGGTTGCACCCAAGAGTTTTTTAGCGGCCGCAGGATCTTGTACACCTGGTAGCTCAACCACAATACGCTCAAGCCCTTGTTGTTGGATAATCGGTTCGCTAACCCCTAATTCATTGACACGATTACGCAGTGTCGTGATATTTTGCTGTAAGGCAAAACGTTTGGTGTTGTTAATATTAACTTCCGTCAATGTCACTGTTAGCGCCACCCCTTTTTCATTCGGGACTTCTTTAAACGTTAGCAAGGTATTGTATTCACGATCTAACGCTTTTAATGCGCTGACCCGCAATGCTTCTGTTTTAAATTTGATGGTAAGATTATTTTTATGACGAATAACACCAAGATAACGTAATTCTTTCTCACGCAGGAAGCTTCCGAGCTCGGAGCTATAGCGTTCTAATGATTTATCAATCGCAGTTTTCATATCCACTTCCATTAGGAAATGGACACCGCCCCGCAAATCAAGACCAAGGTACATCGGTAACGCATTGATCCCTTTAAGCCACCCTGGCGTGGTGGGCGCAAGTGTTAATGCAGTAACGTAGTGCTTACCTAGATTTGCTTTAATAGAATCAACAGAGGCAAATTGATCACCCGTATTATTAAAGCGCACCATAAGCTTATTATCACTCACAGTCTCAATTTTTTTGGCTGAAATTTTTGCTTCCGATAGCGCCGTTTTAATCTGCTCTCGCTCTTTACCTGTGAATTTATATTTATCTTCCATGGTAATTTGCAAAGAGGGATCAGAGGGGAAGAGGTTGGGTAAGGCATATAACAGACCGATCACGGTAACTGTTATGATGAACACATACTTCCAAAGAGGATAACGATTCATTGATATTGTCCCATTTTTATTTTAATCCTTAAAACAGTGCATGGTCGAGTATTTTTAAAAACACACGGATGATACATTAAGGGATAAGTTTAATTTTATTATATTTATTATTTTAAGCTGGGATGAGTAATGATATTTTCAAGAATGGTCACTCATCCTAGCCTTTTTGAAACCCGTAGTGTTAGAGTGTTTTAATCGTGCCTTTTGGCATAATGTTACCAATCGCATGACGTTGAACAGTAATAATGGTTCCTTCGGCAACTTCGATTTGTACAAAGTTATCATCAATTTTTTTTACTTTGCCTAAAATACCGCTCGCCGTAGTAACCTCGTTACCTTTTCTTAGATCATCTAATAACGCTTGATGTTCCTTTGCTTTTTTTGACTGTGGACGAATGATCATAAAATACATAATGGCAAAGAAAATACCGATCATCATAACAAGTTGTAGAAGACCACCATCTGGTGAGGCTTGACCACCTTCTGCCATTGCGTCTGAAATGAAAAAATTCACATGCTTCTCCGATTTAATTAAGGCTTAGCAAGAAAAACACAACCCGCTACTGATGTAATTTTTCTCACTTAAAAAACTGTTGTTACTCTTGCTTTATCATTACTTATATAGCGTAGAAAACGGCTAAACAGATAAAATATAGTCTATTCGACGCACTATTGACCGACTATATGATCAATAAGACGGCGTATTATGCACTGTGCTACGCCGTATCCCAAGGAAAACTAATGACCTGTTCTATTTTTTCCTTTTTTAATTGACACATTAAAAGTCGGTCAATACCCAATGCAACCCCTGAGGTAAAAGGCATCCCAGACTGCATTGCGTCTAGGAAGTGCTGATCTTTTGGGTACTGTGGTTGTCGTTGTTGTAAGCGTTGTGTTAACTCTACGTCAAAGACATGTTCATTCTCATCCGCGTTGAGCAACTCTTGATAACCATTCCCAAGTTCCATTGCACCCATATAAACTTCAAAACGTTCTGCAACAGCTACCGTTGTCTCGGTTGCAACGCGTACTCTTGCTAATGCCGATTGTGTCACAGGGTAGTCATATAAGAAAGTTAACCGCTGTGGATCAAATTTAGGCTCTAAACAGTGTGTTAACAACACATCTAATAAGGCTTGCGATTGCCAGTTAGCCTCATCCGTAATTTCCAGTTGTGGCACCTGCTGTTTTACACAAGAAATTAAACAAGAGTGATCTGATGTATGGGGGTTGATGTGCAAAAATTCAATAAAGAGTTGTTGATAACTGTAAAATTTAGCCTGTTTAGTGAGTGTGAGAAGTGGCGTTAACAGTAACTCAACCTCTCTCATTAATTGGTGGTAACTAAATCCCACACGATACCATTCCAGCAGCGTAAATTCAGGGTTGTGGCGGCGTGAGACCTCTTCCTTTCGCCATACTTTAGCTATTTGGTAAATATCACCACTGCCTGAGGCAAGCAAACGTTTCATCGCATACTCTGGGGAAGTATGAAGGAAGCGTTGCTGATGATCTAGGCTAAATGATTCAATATAAGGATCAGTATTCGCCGCCTGAGATAAGGCGGGTGTTTCTACTTCTAGTACTTGTTCTCGCGAAAAGAAAGCGCGAATATCCGCTAATAGTTGGGCGCGTTTTTGCAATGTTTCAAGGCTGGCGGAGGGTTTCCATTCCATCATTACTTTGCACGAGATAAATAGTCGCCTGTTCGGGTATCAATCTTTACAGTTTCACCTTCTTCAACAAAAAGAGGGACTTTAATTGCCGCGCCTGTTTCAACAACCGCAGGTTTGGTCGCACCTTGTGCCGTATTCCCCTGTATTCCAGGGTCACACGCTGTAATTTTTAGGGTAACAAAATTAGGGGGCGTAATATTCAAGGGCGTACCATTCCAAAGGGTGACTTGATACACTTCTTGAGGTTTTAACCATTTAAGAACATCCATCATGGCATTTTTATCTGCGGCATGTTGCTCAAAGCTTGTCGGTTCCATAAAGTGCCAAAATTCACCATCGTCATAAAGATACTCCATCTCGATCTCCATCACATCAGCAGCTTCTACACTCTCACCCGATTTCCATGTTTTATCAATCACACGTCCTGTTTTTAGGTTACGTATTTTTACACGGTTAAAGGCCTGTCCTTTTCCTGGTTTGACAAATTCATTCTCAACAATGGTATAAGGATCATTGTCGAGTATAAATTTGAGACCACTGCGAAACTCGCTGGTATTATAGTTAGCCATGATAAAAACTCCTTCGATAAATTGTGTGTACGCGCGA
>JAGLBW010000113.1 GCA_023146545.1 Cocleimonas sp. | reverse complement strand
CTATTAGCTCAGGCTATTCGTGATCCTGACGTTTTGATTGATTATCTGGAGTTACCCACAAAAAAAGGCTTGAGGATAAGACAAGACAATAAAAAATTTAAGTTATTAGCACCACTAAGCTACGTGGATAAAATTCAAAAAGGCCGCTGGGATGATCCTTTATTACGCCAAATCTTACCCTTAGCCGAAGAGGAACATCACGTTGAAGGTTATATCGCTGATCCTGTGGGTGACTTAGACGCAACGTTGTCACAAGGGGTGCTACAAAAATACCACGGACGTGCATTGATTATTACTACAGGTGCGTGTGCAATTCATTGCCGTTACTGCTTTCGACAAGCCTTCCCCTATCTTGAGCATTCAGCTAAGCAGCAATGGCATCAAAGTCTCGAGACGATTAAACAAAATAGTGAGATTACTGAGGTAATATTGAGCGGTGGTGATCCGTTAGTGTTATCTGATGAGCGTTTGTTTTCTCTTTGTCATCAGTTAGCCGCAATTCCCCATGTAAAAACATTACGGTTTCATACCCGACTTCCAATTGTTTTACCTGAACGTATAGATGCTGATTTTTTAGCACAGTTTAAACGCTTAAATGTCAACAAAGTTGTTGTAGTTCATGCTAATCATCCCAACGAAATTGATAATCAGGTGGGAGAGAGGTTACAACAATTGGTTAAAGCTGGGGGGATTTTATTGAATCAGTCCGTGTTACTAAAAGGGGTGAATGACCAAGCAGAAACCTTAGCGGCTTTAAGTCATCGTTTATTCAAATATCAAACCTTACCGTATTATTTACACGTTTTAGACAAAGTTAAAGGGGCTGCTCATTTTGATCTGAATGAAAAGCAAGCGTTAGCCATTATGGCAACACTGCGAGATAGCTTGTCGGGCTACTTAGTGCCTAAATTAGTTCGTGAAATTTCGGGCAAACGGTCTAAGGCAGCCATCGTATAAAGTAATACGAACTGCTAACATGAGAAGACCGCGTCGCATTAATGTTGTTTTCTTACTCCCCCGATTAAGAAAACAGAATGCTTTAAAATAAAAATAATTTAAGGAAACGACTGTTTAGGAACGAGGACTTAATCACTTTTTGTCCCCTTTAATAACAGTATGATCTTGTACTGGTGCTTTAATCGTAACCACATTGTTTACCCCATTCAATATTATCGTACCGTTATCATCGCTTAAAATCAGTTGTTTAGCCCTAAAAAACAAAGAGTAATCTCATGCCTTCCATTGGAAATAAAATAAGTCATAATACGGTGCCACATACTGTGTCTCAAGCGCGGACATGGGTAAATGAACTGCCACTAACGAATATGGGTGAGGTCACAAAACGCCTTTATAAGACCTTAATTTTACTAAATCAACAACCTTTACCCGCACAAACTCGGATTGATATTGGTGATGTCTTATTGCCTTTTATTAAAATGTCGTTGGATAACCTCAACCGCCATTTTTCAAACCGATCATTCCCTCTGTTGGATCGAAGTCAAAAAGTATTTGATTTAAAGCAAGCGTTACAACTTGAGCTTGCAGGCTTGTATCAATTATCAACTTTGGATATGTTAACAAAAGGGCCTTTAGTCCCTAAAAAATTATTGATCTCTATTGGACGCTCGATTAAATACATGAGCGGCACACTGATCAATAGCTACAGCATTTATAATAAAAATAAAGCCAATGTTTGGCATGATATTCATCAACTTTACCTGTTCGCTTGTAAATATCAGGTTCAGTCGCAACCTGTACCTGATAAAAGCGATGCACATGCAATGAAATTTACCATCGAAGAATATTATCTTTTTGTTAATTTAATCGCATTATCAATACCGAACACACTTCGCCAAGGCGAACTCGGTCGATTAGAGAAGTTTTATGCACAGATTATTTCACAAGTGAGAATTTTATCGAATACTGATGACATCACCACTAAATTTTCCAGTGTTGCCTTGCTCAACAGTGATGAACCTGCGGTCTTAATGCCGACCTCAGATGTACTCAGTTCGCCAACCAGCCGTATTATTGATACAACTAATATTATTAAACGACTCAACCGTTTTGTTGAAGATACCGTTGATCACCCTCTGGGCTTGCATGATGACTTCCCAATGTTAAATCATGGCCTAGCGAAACGATTAGTGTTTGTATTAACAGAACCCCGTAGCCGTATCCATACCCGCTTTGAACGGGATGAAAAAGTAGGTTTAGTGATCCGTTTAAAAGAAGTCATTGATGTGGTTAAATTTAATGAGGATGAACCGAGCACCACACAACAAGGGGAAGAAGATGATGTCTATGCCAAGCTAAATTATGGTGAAACAACCTCTAGCCCTTGGGTTGATCTAGGCGTTGATAACCTAGGCGATGAAAATGATGTTGAAATTCAAACATGGAAAATAGAAAACAGTAGCGCATTGGGTTATGGATTTTGCCAGCTAGAGAAAGAACCGACCTTTGCACGCATTGGTGAATTAGTTGCAATGAAAGATCCTGCGGATGACAGTCATCAATGGCAAATCTTAGTGATTCGGTGGATGGATTATTATCGGGGTAAAAAAGGACTGTGTTTTGGTGCTGAGTTACTCTCATCAAAAGCCGTTGCGATTAGCGTAGATGCTGTCGAAAACCGTAAACTGACACAACCTTTACCTGTTGAAGGCATTTCTATGCCAATCATTGAAGGGGTTCGAGAAGAAGCCAACCTTATTTTACCCGCTCATATGTTTATGGTAGACGATATTTTAAATTTGAAATTCAATCTAAAAGAAGAACGAATTCAAATCACTAAAATAGATGACTGTGTCGGTGTTTTTGCATTATGTCGCTTTAAAGCCATTGAACAAGAGATCACCGAAAATGAAGAGGATGATGTTTTTGATGATGTTTGGGATTTTATTTGATTGTTTAACACTCTAGTTTCGCCCTCTCCTCGCTTTAAAAAGGAGAAGGCAGATTATAACGACAATGTTTAGCTATCAACGGTAGGTTGATCATCTGACTTTTGGATACTATTCAGGATTATTTCAGCCTGTTGTTGCATTTTCGAACGTTCAACCAATAACTTCCAACGCCCTCCACCCGCTTGATCCCATAATAATGCCGCACGAATGGCTCCTAACAGAAAGGTGCGAATTTTAGCCGCATTATCAGGGTTTCCAAGGTGGGTCTGATTGCCTTGCACCATAATACGAGGACCAAGCGAGCTAATGGTTTCCGAGTAAATTTTGGCAAGGCTGGCAACAATATTTGTGTGTGTCGGGTCAAAAAACTCTAGCTTTTTCTGCGTCTCTTCGATGCCTTGCATTAACTCCGAATACACCGTACTATTTTTTATCAGTTTTCGTTCTAAGTGTAGAATATTAATGGAATATCGTGTTGACTCCATGTTTTTAGGTCGTCCATCAGTTCCTAAGTGATTTGTGTTTAAATTATACTGTAAAGCAGATAATCCCAATTGGAGTTGATCTAACCCCCCATAAATATCTTCAATACTGTCAGTATTGTCATGCAAAAGGCTATTAACACATATCGGTAATAATTGGGGAGGACATTGCCCTTTATTGGCAATTTGAGTAACACCTTCAATACAAAGAAATAAGGCACTTAAGGAAAGCGTTCGGTTACGAAGATTGGTGTCCAAAAGAGTTGCTCGTTAGTTAGTGGGGAGATAAAAGGAACGACAAACGCTCACAATACAGGCTACTTGACACAGTGGGATGTCATACTATCAATAATGCCACCACCTAAACAGATACCGTGCTGATAGAACACAATAGATTGTCCTGGTGTAATCGCACGTTGTGGGGTTTTAAAACAGACAATAGCGTGTTGATCTTGGAGTTGAACCTCACAGCCTTCCTCGGTTTGTCGATAGCGTATTTTAGCTTTACAACTAAACTGCATAGCGGGCGCATGACCCGTCACCCAATGTAATTGTGAAGCGGTTAATTGTTGTTTAAGCAGTAAAGGGTGCTGGTGTCCTTGCCCTGCAATTAAATGATTTTTTTCTAAATCTTTTTCTAATACAAACCAAGGGGCATCGCCTGCTGTTTTTAAACCACCAATACCTAAACCTTGCCGTTGTCCAAGGGTGTAATACATTAAACCTTGATGTTGACCAATGATTTCACCTTCAGGCGTGACAATATCACCTAATTGCGCAGGGATAAAACGTTGTAAAAAATCTTTAAATTTACGTTCACCGATAAAACAAATACCCGTGCTGTCTTTTTTAGTGGCTGTATCAAAATTTGCATCCTGAGCCAGTTGACGAACAACAGATTTTTCCAATTCACCGATGGGAAATAAACTATGAGCGAGCTGTTGCTGTCCCAAAGTGTATAAAAAATAAGTTTGATCCTTATTATTATCGACCCCTTTTAACATCCTTATCGCCTGATCGTCACTGCGATCAATACGCGCATAATGTCCTGTGGCAATATAATCTGCACCAAGATCCAAAGCATAATCCAAAAACGCTTTAAATTTTATTTCTTTATTGCATAAAACATCAGGGTTAGGGGTACGTCCCGAACGGTACTCTTCTAAAAAATATTCAAAGACACGATCCCAATATTCAGTCGAAAAATTAACCGTATGCAGTTTAATGCCTAATTGATCACTGACCGATTGAGCATCCGCTAAATCGATTTTCGCACTGCAATACGCTTCAGTATCATCCTCTTCCCAGTTTTTCATAAACAAGCCTTCAACCTGATAGCCTTGTTCTAATAAACGAAGCGCAGCAACAGAAGAATCAACGCCGCCAGACATGCCAACGATGACACGCGTAGTGTGGGAAATCGGTTTCATACGTTTTAGAGTACCTGATTAATCTTTACTGGTGTATAAAGCATACGGCTAATTTTATTAAGCCCTATATTTCTTCTTTACTGGGGGGGAAGCAAAATAGCACTAATTCGACTTGAGAAATTACTCTTTTTTGTCTCAAAATACAAAGGAATTACATTAAATTGTTAAATCAAACCGATCATCAACGTATTATTTTCGCGTTAGAGCAGTGCTCTTTTACACCTGAATGCACTATTATCGCGCTCTCAGGAAGTGCAACAGCTACATTTAACAGATCATGGCGATTAGTTTAAAAATGGACAGTTCAGTTTTATGAGGTGTCGTGTGGTTTTGGTGATGTTTCGGATTATCTTGCGAAAAAAGGGCCTAACGTTAAATTTATCTATAAACGCTCAATAATCTCCTTTAAATGCTCCCAATCTCTAATTAAACCTGCTTTAAGAAAAGCGACTAACTTATCTTCATAATCTTCCCTAAGATATTGTTGATCATAGGTTGCAAGGTCTGTATTCCAAATATTTACTTCCCTTTTAAAGGTCTTAATTTCTGGAAATATTTTTGCTCTTAACATTGTTGCGACTTGAATATAGCAGGCTCTATTATTTTTCCCTTTGCAGTCAGGCAACCATTGATCGATGGCTAAATTTAACGCTTTAAAAACATTGCCACTATCATCACGTAATTTTACGAAATGTTTACTTAAAAAAATATCAATCACATGAAAGTGAAACGTAGGCTATTAAGCTATTTTTTTATAGGCTTGCTGTATGCATCAGATATTGTTAGCTTATGAAGCTAACTCACGGTTTAATTTATATTCATTTGCCCTGAGATAAACCGTGGTGATATGCCATAAGGGGCTGGAACAAGGTATACTGCACCGCTTTTTATTAAATTAGTCGCTTTGTTCCTAGGGCTAACTGTCTTTTTATTTGAGTATTCCCTTATGACATTTTCCTCCCTCGGACTTTCCAAGCCGTTGTTACGTGCTGTTGAAGAGCAAGGTTACGATACACCATCACCCATTCAAGCGCAGGGCATACCTGCTGTTTTAAAAGGTCATGATGTCATGGCTGCGGCACAAACAGGAACAGGTAAAACGGCGAGCTTTACCTTACCCTTATTACAGCGATTGTCTGTTGGAAAGAAAGTCCGTTCGAATCAAGCTCGCGCTTTGGTATTAACCCCTACGCGTGAATTAGCGGCTCAAGTTGCAGAAAGTGTCTCGGTTTATGGAAAACACTTGCCGTTACAGTCAATGGTGGTGTTTGGTGGGGTGAAGATTAACCCGCAAATGATGCGTTTGCGTCGTGGAACGGATGTTTTAGTTGCCACACCAGGGCGTTTATTGGATTTATACCAGCAAAAAGCAGTACGATTTGATGATCTTGAAGTACTGATTTTAGATGAAGCCGATCGCATGTTAGATATGGGGTTTATTCATGATATTCGCAAAATTATTGCGTTATTGCCTAAAAAACGTCAAACCTTATTATTCTCAGCTACTTTTTCAGGTGAAATTCGTCAATTGGCAGAAGGTTTATTAAATCGACCTATAAAAATTGATGTAAGTCCACGAAACACCACCGCAACAACGGTTAAACAAGCTGTTTTTGAGGTCGATAAAAGCAAAAAAACAGCCTTGATTACCCATTTGATTCGCAATAATGATTGGCATCAAGTATTAGTCTTTATGCGTACCAAACACGGGGCGAATCGCTTAACGAAAAAATTAGAAGCATCGGGCATAACAGCGGCAGCGATTCACGGGAACAAAACGCAAAGTGCGCGTACCCGTGCACTGGCTGCCTTCAAATCAGGCGATGTACGTATTTTAGTGGCAACAGATATTGCCGCACGCGGTATTGATATTGTTGATTTACCCCATGTCATTAACTTTGAATTACCCAATGTTCCTGAAGACTATATTCATCGTATTGGACGTACAGGGCGTGCAGGTGCAACAGGAGAAGCCATTTCTTTAGTCAGTGCAGATGAAATCAAACTACTTCAAGCCATTGAAAATTTAATTTCAACGACCTTAGTACGGGAGCAAGAAATTGGGTTTGTACCCAACCATCAAGTACCACTAACCCAATACAATCCCAAAAGCAATAAACCCAAACGTCCAAAGAAGCCTAAAAAGAAGACACCTTATCAAGCTCAAAAACAGCCCAACGCTAAAGCATCTCGTGCTAAAAAATCACAAGGTAATCGCTGGTCAAAAAATAAAGCGACGGCAACAACAAAATCAAATGAACGCAAGTCAAACCGTCCTTTTCGTTCCAAAGGGATGAGTGCAAAACCAAAGGTATAACGTAATCTTGTGGATAAAATAAGTACCAATACCTCTATAATATCGGTTACAGGGAGATGAACCGTTAGAGAACAAGAGTACTTAAATAATGAAAATAGCAATAGCAGGTGCAGGGATACTGGGTCATGTTTTAGCATGGCAACTGCATCAACAAGGTCATGAGCTCAGTGTTTATGAAGCCGATCCAGCGGGTAAAAACTCAGGTGCCGCATGGACAGCCGCAGGGATGCTAACGCCCAATACCGAGCTAGATGCACCCGATGATGTGTTAGAAATGGGATTACGCTCTCTCGCACGTTGGCCTAAACTGGTTAAAACCTTGGGTGGATTAGCACAGTTTAATCGCGGCGGCTGTTGGGTTGTTGCTCATCAAGAAGACCAAGGGTCTTATCAACATTTTCTTAACCATATTGAACACAATAGCGTCGTTGATGCCACGCGGGTTCATTACTGCAATCATGAGGATTTAAAACAAGGTCAGCCTGCACTGAGTGAGCATTTTAGCCAAGCATTATATTTACCCGATGAATGTTGGATTGATCCGATTGAAGTCATGGGCGCAATTAAAACCTTACTGTTGAAAGCAGGGGTTGCATGGCATGATAATACGCCCGTTACGCACTGTTTAGCAAAAAAGATCATCACCGAACAACACGAAGAACACGTTGATTGGGTAATTGATTCACGCGGTTTAGGGGCGCGTGAGGAGTGGCCCGCTGTTCGTGGTATTCGAGGGGAAGTATTAGTATTACATGCCCCAGAAGTCAATATTGATGCCTTAGTGCGTTTAATTCATCCCCGTTATACCTTATACGTTGTACCGCGCCCCAACCATCATTACGTATTAGGCGCGACTCAAATCGAATCAGAGGATAAAGGACCAATGAGCGTACGTTCTGCGCTCGAATTATTAAGTGCAGCCTATAGTCTACACGCAGGCTTTGCAGAAGCCCGTATTATCGAACTACGTACCAACTGCCGCCCCACCCTACCCGACCACCGACCCGCAGTGATTGTCCCCGAAAAGGGCTTAATTCGAGCCAATGGTTTATATCGTCATGGCATTTTATTAGCCCCTGAAGTTGCCTATCAAGTTCAACAGACGCTCGTTTAGGAACGTCGCCTTATGCCTTCGCTTATTGTTACAATATCCTCAATATTTTTGAATAACCTTAGAGTATTGATATGTTGACATTAACGCTAAATGGCGAAGCGAAAGCATTACCCGAAACGATGAGTTTAGATCAAGCCATCCAGTATTGGAATCCCGAATCAAAACAGTTTGCCGTTGCAGTGAATGGCGAATTTATAGCACGTAGCGATTATGAACAAGTGGTTTTAAAGCAAGATGATCAAGTGGAATTACTATCACCAATTGTAGGAGGTTAGCCATGTGGGATATTGGTGGTAAGCAACTCAACAGCCGTTTATTTATTGGATCAGCACTTTACCCGTCATTTGATGTAATGCAACAAGCCGTTAAGGCATCAAAAGCAGAGGTGATCACCGT
>JAGLBW010000112.1 GCA_023146545.1 Cocleimonas sp. | reverse complement strand
GCACAAATGGCGCGTGAAGTATTTGATACTCACTGGATTAAGCTAGAAGTAATTGGTGATGAGTACACTTTACAACCTGATCCTTTTCAATTACTTGAGGCAACCCAAGAGCTTATTTCTCAAGGTTTTGAAGTATTCCCCTATTGCACCGATGATTTAGTATTATGTGATAGATTAGTCAATGCAGGCTGTCGAATTTTAATGCCGTGGGGCGCACCCATTGGAACAGGCAAAGGTTTAATGAACCCTTATGCATTACGTACCTTACGCACCCGATTTAAAGACATTAATCTATTAGTGGATGCGGGTTTAGGTGCGCCCTCCCACGCAACACAAGCAATGGAATTAGGCTTTGACGGTGTATTACTCAATACCGCCATAGCAGAAGCACGTGATCCTGTCTTAATGGCAGAAGCTTTTAAAGACGGCGTGCAAGCAGGACATAAAGCCTTTGTCGCAGGCATTATTCCCGAACGCGATATGGCACAAGCCAGTACACCAACGATAGGCAAACCTTTTTGGCATCAAAACTAAGGCAATAGTTGAGATTATCTGAATAATATTAGCTACTCCAACGGGCTATTTTTATCTTTCCACCGTGTGAGATTCGTAGCAACTGTTTTGCGGTATAGCGTGAGGCGGTTATGTAACTGGGGTCAGAAGAATAGGTGACTTCAGAACGAATAATGTCATGATGAATATCCAAGTCAACGGTGACTTCTTCGATGTAATGATGAGCAATACCCAAACTATTCGCGGCGGTTGTTGCTAAAGGGTCACGGTTGGTTTGACAAGACCCTACGGCAAGCGTTAGCTGTCGTATCCGTTGGTGTGTATCTTTTTTAATTTTAACCACTTGAACAATCTGTTCGTAATGACCTTCCCCTGTGAAGTCAATAAAGATCATATGACCTACTTTTAAACGATCCAGTGTTAGGCTTGCCGTTTTTGTTGTTTCAACTTCAATTAACTGCGTGACGGATGATATATTTTGAATCGAGGTGCGGGGGTATTTGAGATTAACCCCGTACAGATGCTCATAATCAGGATCAAGCTGTTGTATTTTTTTCAGGGTTGCTTGGTGTGATAGGCTAAGGTTTTCTTGTTCATTGTTTTTTAATGATAATGCCGCGACACGTTTGAGTAAGCTATTCGATGTCTTGTGAGTAACGAGCCATTGACGTTTTTTAATCGTGCCATTAGGCGAGTGTGGTAGCGGCAAGCGAAACGAAGTATCTTCTGCGAGTTGCGCTCTAAATTGATCCATAAAAAATAAAGACAGGGCTTTGCAATCGGCTTGAATACGGTTTTCTTTAAGTATTTCCCAATAGTGACTGATAAATAAACCATAAGCGGTTTGTATTTCAAGGCTATCCCATGAGGCAATCGTATGGGGTGGGTTGATTACAATTTTGGGAAGTGATAAAGACTCAAAGTTAGAAAGAAAACTCAACGCATCGTGTACTGATTTAATCACAGGCGGTCGTAAATCAAGGCAGGATACGGCTTTATCTAGGGCAAGCAGTGTGACTTCATCAATATCACCTGTGATCGCTAAGGGTGGATTAGCACTTTGAAAAGAGGTTACCGCAGCTTTTGTTTGCTCCCCAAAATGATGGTCACAGACGGCGCTTAAATGACCCAAACGCCCGAGTGCATATTGGATCGCTAAGACCTGCTCCCCTTGCTCACCGAAGCTAATATCATGCTCAAAATAATGAGGAAAGGCATAACGAAAGGCAGCATCAGACAATTCATTATCTTTTGATAAGTCACGAAAAGCCGCCACAATCCGCTCTGATCGTTTTGCTAATGCCGCTTGTTCAGCATCGACAGGGGGTTGGCTCGATGGCGATAAAACGGCTGGAACGGGAGCGTGTTTTAGCGTTTTTTTTGAGGGTCGGTCTAAAGGATCACTGAGTTCATCAAGGATACTGACTAATTTACCAACAAAGGTCGGTTGACTGTGTGAGCCTAGGGTAATGACATGATAACAACCGTTTTGATCAAAATAATCAATGGCTCTAAATAAAGCATCCATTTCATCCAAGGTATCAATCACCCCATCATGATTGCTGTCGATTTGATTGAAGTTGAGTTTATTTAAACGGGAATCATTATTTACCACTGAAAGACGAATTGATTTTCGCGCCATTTTAGTAAGAAAAGCAGTACGGCTTAGGGTTGTCATCCTTAGGTTATCTCATGAAAAAAGAAGGGACTCAGTAGGAGCAGCTGTTCTTGGACAGCCTCCTAACTATTAATGTTAAGTTAGAAAAAATTTAAGTATAAAGGAACTGAGATGTCGTGAAACTGAGCGGTAAACAACCGTTTTGTTCTATCTTAGCAAGACATCTTTCTTAATTTAATCGGGCTATGGACAACTGTTTTTCTCTAACACCCCTCTATATAGCATGTATTGGAAAATAATTTAAGTGCCAACCATATGTAGGTTATTTTAAATATTTATCTAGCGATAGCATAAGGTTAGGGTAGGGAGATACCTAGTTTATTCGATCTAGAAGTAGACCAAATGGTGTATATTGCTGATTATCTAACGACGGCAATGGATTGAAACCGTTTCAGGTGTTTCCCCTGCCTTAAAGCCTTGTATAGCATTGACTTCTGCTTTGCAGGTGGTTTCAAAGCCTTGGTTTAGAAGAAGGCGTGTTGCATTGCGATAGAAGATAGAGGCAGAATCCCCTGTATCTTTTTGGATGATATCTAAACGTCCGCCGTGAAGATAAAGTGGCGATTGCAGTACTAAAGTGAAGTCTAGCTTTAAACGGGGTTTGCCATTGATTGTGATTGTTTCCAATTGGTACAGTGTCACTTGATCGGTTGCAACACGCTTATTATTAAATTCTAAATAAGTAAAATAGTGCAATTTAGCAAGGTCGTTGATAACGGCTCTTCCTAAAGTATTCATATCATCACCTGATTGCAACATTAAATCGGTAACTTTCTGTCCATAAACCCAAGAAAAATTGACGGCTTGCAATTGTTTTTTCACATTGCTACGCAACGTGGCGGTTGAGTCGATTTGGTAATGAAAGTGTCCATAACTTAGAGGAGAAAGCAATAAACACAATAACGCGATTTTTTTCATCATAGAGAAAATATCCTATCGGGGTTCTGGAAGATTAAAAAGGTAATACGAAAAGGTAATGTTGTGAAACTGAGCCTAGTCCTTATCGATTAGCATTGCTTAAAAAAAGCGTTAAAACAAATAAAGCACTGGTTGCAATCCATGAACTAAGTACCCGTAAAATAATGCCTTGAAATAGATTGCGGATTAAAAAACTGATAATAGCAATAATTAACAAAGTGAGATTCAGTGCCAGTGCCGCACCCAATAACCAATTATAAAAGGTAGCGGCACTTAAACCAGGAATGATAATAGGACTAGAATCGAGACCTAACAAAATACCGCTGGCGATGCTTAAACAGGCGACGATGGTTTGAATGATACGGCTTTGTTCATCAAAACGAAAGATCACCAGCAAACTAGTGAATAGCGCTAAGCTCAAAAGAATAAGTTCATTATTCCAACGTGGAGCGAAGTAGTGATTGATAATAAAACCAACCACAACGGCAATAGAAAATAAGGCAATATGAGGGATAAAATACGACTTGCCTTGTTGCCCAATAAACAGTGCTAAACCCAGCAGTAACATTAAGTGGGAAGGTGTTTCAAGTGGGTGGGTAAAGCCATCAAGAAACCAAGTTATTGAGAATTCAATCATAATCTTTTTTCCTTAGCAATAAATAAGGGAGGATCCGCTACGATTATAGCGGATTTCAGCCGCTATACTTTGGGTCGGTTGAAATAACAGGACAATCGAGATAGCCCTGTAAATCGGTCGTATTATTTTGTTGATGGGTTGTGCTAAACGGTGGGATAGTATTGAGAATCACGCCTAAGAGCTTTAATCCACGCTGTTCAATGGCGGCAACCGTGAGTAACACATGATTAATACAGCCCAGTTTATCCGCGGCAACTAAAATAATCGGCACATTTAAAGCACCACAAAGGTCTGCATTTAAACCATCCTCACACAGTGGCGAATAGAAGCCCCCCGCGCCCTCAATGTAAAGCAATTGATGCGGTTGGTAGTGTGCTAGACAGTGTTGTTTGAGTTGTTGTACTGACAGTATTTTATCTTCAAGCTGGGCCGCCCGATGAGGTGATACGGGGGCATTAAAACGATTTGGACAGATAATATCCAGTTGATCCTGTTTATCAGCAGCATCCGCTAATTGCCATGCGTCGCTGGTTTTTATTGCCTCCGTCCAACCTGATTCAACAGGTTTGCGGGGCGCGACATCCCAACCTTGCGTTCGAAGATAGCGAATGAAATGACAACCCACCCATGTTTTACCCACATCGGTATCTGTGCCTGTCATAAACACCCCTGTTGTTATATCAGCCGTTTGAAGCAATACATCAAAAGCATGGCTTAGTGCATCGGGTGTGAGGTGAGCATTACTCAAGGCGATTACCTGTACGCCCCGCTTTTCCAAAGGCGATTGAGGTCGCTTGACCAATAATATTCTTAGTCGGAACATAACCAAAAAAGCGGCTATCATTACTGTTGTCCCGATTATCACCTAAGACAAACAAATGACCCGCAGGCACTTGTTTTTCTTGCATGAAGCGGGAAAACGAACGTTTGAGTTTTGTCGTGTTAATATAAAGTTGTGGCAACGCACGATCATTAATATAGACAATAAAATTCTGAATCCGAACACGATCCCCTTCTTTTCCAATCAGGCGCTTAATATAGGGTGTTTTATTATCTTTTGGATAAAGAAAGACTAAAACATCATTACGTTTAAAGTGATCTTTATCGTAACCTGTTGCATCGACATAAATGTAATCACCCGGCACTAAGGTGGGCACCATTGATTTACTGGGAATACGATAAAGATCAAAACCAAAAACGCGCGCTCGAATCGTATCAGACGCAGTCTTGAATGGATTCATAGTATAGGCAGTTACTCCTAATAGAATGGCGATGAGTATCAGCATAAAAAATATCCAAAGGTATTTTTTTTTAGGATTGGGCATTACAACATTAGCTCACTAAATAGATTATAGAAAAGGGCTTAACAGATTGTGGGGGGATATTATCGTGAAATACAGGGGCTAGAGCAAACGAAGACGTATCAGAAACATGAAGTTATTCCCTATAAGTGGACTTTTAGTGGATAAAGTAGGTGAGTTAAAGGGTTTTTCAAACCTGAAAACTAATGATGTTGCTTAGGATATATTTCAAGCACCCTAACGATACTTGTATACTAGGCTTTATCCCCTTAACATCTTTCTTTCAGGATGCGATTAAATGCCGATTCCCACTTTTCTTAAAACACAAAAGAAACTCACCGAACGCTGGTTACAACTTTCGATTGGTTTAGGTTTATTGTCAGGCTTTTTACTGATTACTCAAGCTTGGTTTTTAGCACAAACAGTCAACGGTATCATCTTTGAAAAACAAAATCTTAGCGATGTTCAAGGGTGGCTTTGGGGGCTGTTATTAGTCTTCATTATTCGTGCATTTTTAGCATGGGCATCCGAACAAGCCGCGTTTCAAGCCAGCGCTCGTATAAAACAGCAACTCAGACAACGTTTACACCGTCATTTACAGACGATTGGTGTTTTGCAATCAGGCAATCAGCGCAGTGGTGAACGTGTGAATACCCTTGTTGATGGGATTGAAGCATTGGAAAATTATTACGCCCGTTATTTACCCGCGATGTCCTTGGTGGTTTTAGTCCCGTTATCCATTTTAGTGTTTGTATTTCCTGTTGATTGGATTTCGGGTTTGGTCATGCTAGGAACAGCCCCCTTAATTCCCTTTTTTATGATTCTCATTGGTAAGGGCACTGAAAACCTGAATAAAAAACAATGGCGCAAATTAGCACGGATGAGCGCTCATTTTCTCGATATGATTCAAGGGTTAACCACCTTAAAAATTTTTAACACCTCCAAACACGAAGCCGAAGTGATTGCCCGTATTTCGGATGAATACCGACGCAGTACAATGTCTGTCTTGCGGGTTGCCTTTTTATCCTCCTTAGTCTTGGAGTTTTTAGCCACGATCAGCATTGCAATGGTCGCAGTGCTGATTGGCTTTCGTCTGTTTTATGGCGAAATGGATTTTTTATTAGGTTTCTTTGTCTTACTGCTTGCACCTGAGTTTTATCTTCCGCTGCGTAATATGGGAACACACTACCATGCCCGTATGGAAGCGATTGGAGCAGCAGAACAAATGGTTGAGATTCTCGAAACACCACCGCTAGTTACCCTTAATGAAGCACCAAAACAAACCGTGAAAACGGCATTAACCTCACCCATCGCGATTCGTTTTAATCACGTTAGTTTTTCTTATGACGCAGGACGACAAGCCCTCGACCAGATTAATGTAACAATAAAAGCAGGACAACGGATTGCATTGGTTGGTGCCAGTGGTGCAGGAAAAAGTACGCTGGCTAATTTACTCTTAGGTTTTGTCCAAACCACTCAAGGCGAAATTCAAATTAATGGGGTTAACCTTAATGCGATTCCCATAGCACAATGGCGAGAACAACTCGCATGGGTTCCACAACGCCCTTATTTATTTCACGGCAGTATTGCCGACAATATCCGTTTGGGTAACCAACATGCCAGCGATGAGGTCATGAAAAAGGCGGCAAAACTAGCCTATTGTGATGGTTTTATTGACGCGTCAACCAATCAATACAATACTCAAATTGGAGAAAAAGGCGAAGGATTATCAGGCGGTCAAATTCAACGCATTGCACTAGCAAGAGCCTTTCTTAAAGATGCACCCGTGCTAATTTTAGACGAAGCAACCGCCAATCTGGACAAAGAAAGTGAAGCCTTAATTCAAAAAAGTATTCAACAACTGAGCAAAAACCGCACCGTCATTACCATAGCCCATCGTTTAAACACCATTAAACTATCAGATCAAATTATCGTCATGGATAAGGGTAGAATCATCGAAACAGGGACACACCAACAGTTATGGGATAATAATCAAGCCTACAAAAGCATGTTGGAACAGTTTGAAGGTTCACAAGAGAGCGTATTATGAAATCATCCGATCCGTTACAAACCGTTAGCAACACCGCTATTTTATGGCGTTTATGGAAATTATTTAGACCCTATTGGGGCTGGATGGCTTTAGGTATTTTACTCTCCTTAGTCACCATTATGGCGAATGTAGGGCTAATGGCATTATCAGGATGGTTTATTGCTTCAATGGCGATTGCAGGAGCGGCAGGTGTCTCCATCGACTATTTTAGTCCCGCCGCAGGCATTCGTGGCTTTGCCATTGCCCGCACCGCAGGACGCTACGGCGAACGTTTAGTCACTCATGAAGCCACCTTTAGAGCCCTTGCCGAATTACGCCATTGGTTTTATTTACACCTAGAACCCCTCGCCCCTGCCGTCTTGCAACAATATCACAGCGGTGATTTATTGAGCCGAATCCGCGCGGATATTGATGCCTTAGAAAACGTGTATTTGCGAATTATTGCCCCTGTTATTGTCGCCTTTATTGCCAGTATTGCCTTTGTTTATTTCCTCTCGCGTTATGATAAGACACTCGCAGTAATTGAACTCACGTTGCTGTTCATCGCAGGGGTCATCACCCCATTAGTCATTAACCGTTTAAGTCGTCAATCAGGCGAAGCGATGGTAACCATCACCACAACCCTGCGTACCGATGTCATCGACAGTGTTCAAGGCATGGGCGAATTATTAATCTACGGAGCGGCACAACAACACGCTCAAAAAATTGATCACGCCAGCCAAAATCTTTTAAACCAACAAGCTAAAATGGCACGTTATAACGGTCTATCCCAAGCTATTTTAAGTTTATGCGCCAATATAGCCTTGCTATCCGTTGTCATCGTACTGATTCCTTTAATCTCCAAAGCAGGTATGCCACCCCCGAATCTTCCCATGTTGACCTTATTCACCCTCGCCAGTTTCGAAGCTGTATTAGCTTTACCCCTTGCGTTTCAAACGTTACCCGAAACCCTTGCTTCAGCACGGCGTATCTTTGCGATCGTTGATACACAACCCGTAGTCACCGAACCTCAACAAGCCTCACCTCAGCCTAATCATTACGGTATTGAATTTAACAACGTCAGTTTTCAATACGATGATCAGTCAAAAACGGTTCTCAATAAACTCAGCTTTAAACTACCGACAGGCAAACGTTTAGGGATTGTCGGCAACAGCGGTACAGGAAAAAGCAGCATTGTCAGTCTATTGCTACGTTTTTGGGACGTAAATACAGGCGAAATTCGCTTGGGTGGGCATCCCCTTGAACACTATAAAAGTGATGATGCCCGTCAATATTTTTCAGTCGTCACGCAACACAGCCAGTTTTTCAATAGCACCATTAAACGTAATTTACTGCTTGCCAATAAAGAAGCCAGCGACCAGCAGATTGAAACCGTTTGTAAAGTAGCACAAATTCATGATTTTATAGAAAGCTTACCCGAAGGCTACGAAACATGGGTCGGCGAAGCCGGGATTAAACTCTCAGGCGGACAACTCAAACGTTTAACCATTGCTCGCGCATTATTAAAAGAAGCGCCTATTTTAATTCTAGACGAACCCGCCGAAGGCTTAGATAGCACAACCGAAAAAGCGGTATTAGATGCCGTCTTTAATTATAAACAACACGCCACTATTTTATTAATCACCCACCGTAACGTAGGACTAGACGCAATGGATCAAGTGCTGGTTTTAGAGTAGCACAACGCTCCATTTGATAACGTTTTTGATCAAGAGCTTATCAAAAAAACAAGGTATGAAAGCCTATTTTGATACCGCAAGGCATCGAGCAGTTATTTAGTCAAGTGATTCACCCGTAAACCATGCTTCCAAACCTAAAGCGTTGACCATGC
>JAGLBW010000111.1 GCA_023146545.1 Cocleimonas sp. | reverse complement strand
AGATTAAACGGAATTCATGACCACAAGTTAGGGTATATATCGGCATTTTTAAGTTAAGTTATTGAAAAATAACACCCTAGTTTAGGGTTGAATTTTTAGGCTATATTGAGTTTGCAAAACACAGGTGCTTAATGATCCCCTCAAGAATTAGAGTCAGTAATTTAAAATGAATGAGCAGTTCACGATGCAAATTGAAACATCAACAACAAAGCAAGTATCCCCTAGAAAAGTAGAGCTAGAAAGAAAGAGGCAGAGCGACTAAATATTACTCTGACGCTAATTACTCTGTTAGCCACAGAACGTTTCTTATGTGATGAAATACCATCAGGCAGTAGCGAAAAGAGTATCGCTATTATTGATAATGATATTGGTCTTTATTTATGGATAGGCACGCATTATGCGGTACTGTCTGCGGCTATTCTAATTGTTGATTAGACAAAAAATGATGGAGGATAAAGAGCGGCTTGAGCCATTGAAAAAATCAGCCACGGTATGTTATGGCTGACACAGCCAAAGAAAAAAAGAGCAAGAAATAACCTTCAGCCACATTAAGTATGACCTGCTGATTAAGGAGTGCACAACGACCTCATTATTTCGAAATCGGTAGGTCATGCACATTCCTAACACCGTGTCTGTTGAATGATTTAGAATTCGCCCGATGCACCGCGCTCCATAATTTCTAACATTGTTTCTTTTACTTTCGTCGCTTCTTTTAATAATTTATCAGGTAAGGTTCTGCCACCTGAAATCATCATATCCATATTCAAAGCATACAACCAAAACTTGCCTTGTTTATCTTCGATCATTGAAATACGACACGGTAAATAAGCAGAAAAAGAATCACTATGATCTACCATCGTCATCGCTGTAATGGGGTCACAGTATTGGAAGATTTTTAAATAACGTTGTTTTTTCTCCGTCATATTTTCAACTTGAGTCGATAAAGGTAACTTGCCAACACTTAAGATACCTAAGTCTGTTGCAGCAGAGTCCATCGCGCCTTCTGCATCATCAGGTGTAACCCCTTCGGCTAATGGTCTTTTCCAAACACTGGTTTCTGCGGCAATCCCTGTTTCCTTGAGCTTATCCCACATATCACCATAAACTTTAGCCGCACCAGCATCTAACTGATTAAAAGCATCAATTTCGCTTTTAAATTTAGTGTAGGCGACACCGCCCCCAATAATAGAAAGGATGCCAATAACAGCAAGGATATTCCATAAAATTTTCATTTTTTCTCCAGATGAATGATGAGCTAAAAGCCATAATTACCCCATTCTGTAACAAAAATACGCTAACAATAGCGTGATCTATTGTTTAAGTTTTTGAGCTTAGCAGGAAGAAGGGATTAATTTAGAGGCTGTGAAAGCTTATCTAAGCAAAAGAAAGGGCGTTTAGCAAATCAACTTTAAAGAAAAGCATCAATTAATGCCTGGGAAGATAAGTAATGATGGATGGTTGTTTTTTTATGATAATAGGTGGAGAAAGTGCTGAAGCAGGGTGTTTTTGACAATGATATTATCTCGATAACGACAGCTAATATCATTGTTGGTAACACCCAACAATGTACGAATAGGGGCTTATTTATCAGTATCTAAGCTTTTCATTAGACTAAAACTTTTTACAAAGGGACCCGCCATTTTAGGATTTTTAGCCATAGCGCCGTAATCGCCTGTTTGAAATTTTAGTGCGCCAGAAGCATAGGCTTTACCCATACCAATCATATCACTACCCATAAAACCAATCCCTTTTGTTACCCACTTCATCCAATCTTTACGATTTGCACGCATATCCCAATCAACGGTCTCATCGTTATAATCACCAGCGCTGATACACTCACCATTTTTAACAACGAATACACCTGTTGGTTTATCATCGCCTTTAAAACCACAAGCAATTACCGAATTAAACCCAATTTCAGCGAGTTTATCTTTTACGTCTGGATTTCCATTCCACTCATCTTTTAGTGCATTCATCCAGTCAGCCGAAAATAATTCTGCCATTTTTTTTCTCCATAGCGTTATAGCGTTAAAAACTGTGCACAGTCTATGGGATAAACGGTTGTATTACTAGGAAATGAAGACATTAATTCCGTTGAATGTTGTATTTTGGGACGCTAACACAATGAAATAAGGGTAGGTTTTATTTGTTATGTTTTTAAGCTTTTTTCCAAAGCAATTTCAGCGTGATCTTTTTTTGTAATGAGTTTATTAGACGCTTATCGTTTGTATCGTTATAGTGAAAGGTGCTTTTATAAAAAACAAACAAGGAATGGTTTATGTTGTCTGCAAAAAACACCCTAAAAAAAATACGGATGCTGGTTTTTTTTATGTTAGCAACAGCGATGCTGAATGCTTGTAATTCTAGCTCATCAGATGTTGAGAGCTTTCAAGTTAAACTCTCTGCTCAACAAGAAAATCCTGCTATTAACGGTGAGCATAAAGGGGTTGGAAATGTGAATATTGATACCGAAACAGGGGAAATTTCAGGAAGCATTGCATTGAGCAACTTAACAGGCGATGCGACAGCAGCACATATTCATACAGGTGATGCGGGAGTCAACGGTGCAGTAGTGTTGGCGCTAGCGGCTGATCCAACGAATAAAAAACACTTTATTATTCCTAATGGAAGCAAGCTTAATTCAGAGGAACTGAAAACCTTATTACGTGCGGGTCTGTATTTTAATGTGCATACACAAGCACATCCTTCAGGAGAAGTGCGGGGACAAATTATCCCTAATAATTATAAAGTAAGCTATGTGACGCTTTCAGGTAAAAATGAAGTACCAATGAACAGCTCTAAGGCAACAGGGCATGCTTATATCACAACAGAAACAACAAAAGATCATAAGATTAGAGCAACCATGACTGTGAATAATCTGGATACAGCGAATGCAGCTCATCTTCATTTGGGTAAAGCAGGCGTCAATGGCGCTGTGATTATTGGTTTTTTAAAACAAGAAGATGATGCTTCTCATTGGCGATTGGTTAAGGGGAGTAAATTAATTGACGCCGATTATGAGACTTTTTTAAAGGGCGGTTTATATCTTAATGTGCATTCACCTGCCTTCCCAAGCGGTGAGCTACGAGGACAAGTTATTCCAAAATAGTCTGGGGTAAGCTGATCACCAGTACTTATTATTGGTGATCAGTAACAGGTGCTAACGTCCGAAGAGTATCCAATGTAAGCCATAATATAAGCTGAAAAGCAGTACCATATTAATTAAAAAGATCATCGCAATTTGGATGGCAGCGGAATAAGGTTTGCAACGGTGATCAAAAAACCAATGTTTGATCGGTAAAGGACCATTGATCAGCATAATGAGTAAAATAAAATTAACAGGAAAATGCCCAATCGCATCTATTTTCCCAAAATAAATATTGCCCGAAGTGATCACAATATTGCTTAAAAGAGCAACCACAACGACACCATTGCTCCCCATTAACAATAGAAAAAACAGGGTGAACTCAACAAAAGCGGCACAGGCAATAAAAAGGTCATTATCTAAGCCCATCGTAAGAAAAGGATATTTTTCTAGGAAGGGATAAAACCATTGCGGATAAGCTAATTTTTCGACAGCTGACCAGAGAAATGAAAAAATCAGTAAACCGTATAAAAAAGGAAAGCGGTATTCGGCTAGTTTGCTGTTTTTGAAGGCTGAGAGAATAAAAAACAACCCCAAACCAACCAAAGTAAGATAGTCTAATAAGTGAAAAATACCGTACTGATCAACCGAATAGCCGTATAAAAAAAGAATGCCGATACCTGTTATCCATAATGCAGATCTAAAAAGCACACTAATGGCAATAAAGAGTTGAATATAGGGAATAAAATGAGCATCTGTTGCTAAATCAGGTGTTAGAATAATACCGCCAACAATCCAGAGAATAACAAAGAAAATGCCTGTACCAATGCGGGCGATATTTAGTGCAATATCATCATATTGAGAAAACAAACGGTTGATATAAGTAAACCTGCCGAAATGCCTGCACCAAAAGCTGTCAATCAAACAAGCAATGATAACGCCCCACAAGGATAGAAAAATAAGGCTCACCACATAACCTTGACTGATCCAGAATTGTAGTGATTTTGGTGGATCACTGACATCGAACGCTACAAACCATTTGATATGAGCTTGCGCATATTCAGAAAAAATAAGTAAAAAGCTAAAAAGGGCAATGAAAGCTGTTTTTTGAATTGTACTCATTGTTTTATATCACTTAATGATGTTAAAAATACAACAAGATCATTGATTTCTTGTGTTGATAATGCTAGTGATTTCAATAAAATTTCTTGGTGCTTATTACGGTCATTCATTTGCTTGGAAATGCTGTTGTAATAATTCAAAACATCCCGCAATCGCTTGAATTCACCCGTATGCATATAAGGATAAGTGTGTGCAATATTACGCAGGCTGGGCGTTTTAAATTGACCTCTAAATTCTATATTTTGGTAAACATAATCAAGCTTATTGCGACTACTTTTCGCATCACTAAAAGTACTTTTACCATTAAAAGGATCGCTTAGGAGTGTTTTTATTGCATCATAACGCCCGAAATCATTACTTTCGGTGTTAGCTTTTAAGAAGGGGTGATGAAATTCGCCATCCGAAAAATTAGCCCCTGAGTGACAATTAATACAGCCTGCTTTATTAATAAAAAGCTTTAAGCCACGAATGGCGGCGGGCGATAACAGATCAGTAGGGTATGTGGTGCTATTGGCTTTTAAACGATTGGAAAACTGATCAAAAAGGGTATTATTTGCTAATAATGTCTCTTCAAAAGCAGCAATGGATTTACCGATATTGCTAAACAGGGTATTGATTGCTTGTTGTACAGAAAATGGGAGTTGTTGCCATGCTATATGGGCAGGTTGTTGTGGATCATGAGGGATAGGGTAGGCTTTTTTAGATAAATTAGCAGCTAATAACAGAGAGGGAATAGCACCAAATAGGGCTTCATATTGCTGGCGTAAACGGGATTTGTTGATAATTAAATGGGCGATTTGTGTTCGACTACCCGCCATTTCAGCAATATTTTCAATGGGCTTCAGTGCCTGACTCCAAAGGCTATCGGTACGCCCATCCCAAAAATACCAACGGTTATATTTTACACCCCACAAGCTGGGAACATGACGAGTGATGGTGTGTTGTGGTCGCAGTGATGTCATGGATTGATGATTTGCCCAACTCTCATCGGGTTTATGACAGCTTGAACAAGCCATTGTGCCATCACCTGATAGTTGAGGCTCAAAAAATAAGGTAGAGCCAAAAGCAATGGCGGCGGGATTGCCAGAGACTCGATTGCTAGGGTCATTTTTAGTGTCAAGATGCTGGCTGGAAAGACTTTTGATGTGATGAATTTCGCGCAGACTAAACTGTGTGGCTGGAGGTTCAGCGAAAGCTTCACCCGTGATCATCAAGAGACTCAATACACTGAACGATAACTTTAATACGATGCTGTTGATAAGCGAGGTTGTGGTTTTCATGGTCGGACGACCAGATTAACTTCAGCGCTGTCTGACATTACACTGCGACGAAGCGTGAAACGTATAAACCAATCCCCCGACATGTGCAATAACATGCCTTCAATTCTAAATCGTCCCTTATCGAGTCGCTTTACAATCGGTTTAACATTCATCCCATGATTGTGTGCTTTCATTCCTGCATCAATCTCAAGATCAATGTCATGATTTAACGCTTGTTGGGTGCTACCTTTGACCACAACCTCTAAATCAAAATATTGATTGAGAGGGATTGAGCTTAGGTTTGGTGAAAATTCAACGGTATAACGCTTTCCCTTAGACGTTATTGTCGAAGCATTATGAAGCGTTGCTACGGGGTGAGTGAGTAGTAGTTTGGTAGGGGCTGAGTCCTGACATGCAGTTAGCGCAATAAAGGCAATAAAGGCACTTATTCGTACAGTATACGGTGTGGATAAATAGGTTTTCATTACGATTCAATGTGTTGATAAAATTCCCATACAGTTTGAATGGAAAAGTGTATTTAACAATGAATTTTAGACAAACGCAACATAAAGTGAGAGTAACG
>JAGLBW010000110.1 GCA_023146545.1 Cocleimonas sp. | reverse complement strand
GCTAATAAAACTTAGCGGTAGGGCTTCCAAATAATGGAGTCCAATGACCAAGTGGAAAGTACCGACTCAGGAGGCACCTTATCATCAGGTCCATTCCATCGACCACTAAAGATATAAAGAATATTGCGTGCTTTCGGTGCATAACAAAGGGTTTTTCCTGATAGCTCTTCTTTTCCAGCAAGGCATTTTTCAATGCCACCATCGGTATAAATTTCGCTAAATTTTGTATTAAGCGGATGCCCTAATTGGTTGTGGATGAAATTATCCTCAATGACAACGGAGTAAATGTGTTTTTGATCAGCGGTTGGATTAAGCGTCATTAAATCTTTAGCCCCCTTGGCAATGTGAATAATCGGGTAAGCTTCACCTTCTTGAAAGCTGGTTTGTTGTGACACATTAAACTGTTTAAAGATTTTGGTGAGGTGATGGATATTAAAGGGCGTGGTTGAATTAATCGCACCCACCTGATCTTTGGATAAAATAATCGCATCTTTAGACGGGCTAAAAGATGCCGTGGTAAGTTGACTGCTGGTATTGTCATCACAACTACTGAGCAGTATTAGCAATAGTAAGATGAGTCCCATTTGATGCCATTTTTTCGCCATATTTCATTCCCCTGTTAGGTCTTAATATCGGCGTATTTTCACATAAAGCAGGGTCGGTCACAAATGAAATAAAAACAAGTTTGGAAAGATTTTGAGGGTACTGATTTAAGCGGAGCTCATTCAAAAAAATAGTTATTGAGTTGTAATATTTTCTAATTTAATATTTTCTTGATCTAATAGCTGCTTTAAACGGTATTGATGGATCTTAAGGGTGAGTAGATAATCACCTTGTGGTGAACTTTGTTCGCTAATAATCGCGTGATCTTCATATAATTTAGCACGTAGTCGTGCATGGCGGGGAGCGAGTGTAATAGTGCCTGAAAAGATTGCTTTGGCAAATCGTTTGCCCAGAAAATCCAATAACGCGTCGACCCCATGAGCGGTGTGAGCGGATAACCAAGCGCGGGTAGGGACTCCTGAATGATGAGGATCAATTCGCATGGTGTGTTCCGAGAGGTCAATTTTATTCATCACCTCAATCTGTGGGACATCTTCTGCCCCTAACTGACGAATGACTTCATTGACTTGCTGACGGTACATATCACGCTGTTCATCATGGCTATCAATCACATGTAAAATAAGATCTGCCTCGGCGGTTTCTTGTAATGTAGCCCGAAAAGCAACCACAAGATCATGAGGTAAATCACGAATAAAACCAACGGTATCAACTAAAATAATAGATTGTTGGTGGCTTAATTCAACACGGCGCATCGTGGGGTCAAGTGTGGCAAATAACTGGTCTGCGACATAAACTTCTGAGGCGGTAATGCAATTAAACAAGGTTGATTTTCCTGCATTAGTATAACCAACCAGTGAAACGGTTGGGATTTGTGCTTTTTGTCGGGATTGCCGACCTTGTTTACGCTGATTGCCCACTTTCTCTAAGCGTTTTTTTATCTGCTTAATGCGAATGTTGAGTAAGCGTCGATCTGTTTCTAATTGGGTTTCACCAGGTCCTCGCATTCCAATACCGCCTTTTTGGCGTTCAAGATGAGTCCAGCCACGGATAAGACGGGTTGACATGTGTTTTAATTGGGCTAATTCAACTTGGAGTTTGCCTTCGTGAGAACGCGCACGTTGTGCAAAGATATCTAAAATAAGGCGTGTACGGTCTAAGACACGACATTCAAACAGTTGTTCTAAGTTGCGTTCCTGAGCAGGAGAAAGGGTATGATTAAAGATAACAACATCAGCACCGTGAACCTGTACTGCTTGTTTTATTTCCTCCGCTTTACCTGTGCCTGCAAAATACCGCGGGGTAGGGGTATGACGTGTGCCTTGGATCAAGGCGGTGGTTTCTGCACCTGCTGATTTAACCAATTCAATAAATTCATCAGCATCTTGAGTGTTTTTTCTGCCGCCGATGTCAAGTTGAACCAGTACGGCATGTTCAATACGTGCATCGGCTTGGCTGGATAAATCAAAGAGTTCCAATCGGTTATTCCATTGTTGTTAATGAAGGGTTCAAGTTTAATAGCGTATTTTGACTCATTTTAGGGTTTAATGAAATCTTCTTTTATGATCAAAGGGCATAAAAAAAGCCCCATAGAATGTTTCATCCTTGGGGCTATCGTGTAAATTTTAGCTTTTTTGTTTACTCTTCATCCTCAAAAGAGAGTTTTATGGGTCTGGCAGGAACAATGGTGGAAATAGCATGTTTATAAACTAATTGACTGACAGTGTTGCCGAGTAAAACAACAAATTGATCAAATGATTCAACGGTTCCTTGTAGCTTGATACCGTTAACGAGATAGATTGCAACGGGGATGCGTTCTTTTCTCAGTGCGTTTAAGAAGGGTTCTTGTAGCATGTGCCCTTTAGATGACATTGATGTTCTCCAATTTTTTTTAGTTTGTGGTTATTAAAATATTATAATTGCGGTTAGAGCTAATAAAAAAGCTGAGCGTTGGTGACTTATTTTTAGGGGGGGGAATAAGCACGGTGACTCTATAACGTAACGATTTTACTGTGGTCTTAAAAGAAGAAGTAGGCTCTTTTTATACAAGAAAAAGTGCTTGTTTTCTAAGAACTCTTCTTATAACGTTTAAGTGAAGTATCATTTGGTGAGTTTATCATACTCTATTTATTAGTCTAATCGGTCGCTTTCCCTGCAGACGAAATAATCTTAGCAGGTTTAATCAAACTTTAGGAAGATCATTTCGTCGGTTAAAGGCGGTGATCATCCCAAAAAATGCTTAATTTCCCCAATAATAGACAAGAGGTCATGATGTTGAGCGTCATAACGTGAAATTTTCTTTTCAGAACGTAACCAAGTCATTTGTCTTTTTGCCAGTTGACGTGTCGCCACAATAGCACGGTTTTTCATCTCTTTGAAGTCAATATTTCCGTTTAAATAATCCCAAGCTTGCCTATATCCTACACAACGTATCGCAGGAAGATTGGGGTGCAAGTCTCCTCTGTCATGTAAATACTTCATTTCATCAAGAAAACCTTGTTCTATCATTTTATCAAATCTTAATGCGGCACGTTCTCTGAGCCATTCTCTGTTTTCAGGAATGAGTGCAATTTTTAATAAGCGATAGGGCAAGGTGTTATATTCTGCCGTTTGATGTAAAGAGGTTAAGGGTTGCCCTGTAATTTCGAACACTTCGAGGGCGCGTTGAATACGTTGGGAATCATTAGGGTGAATTCGAGCAGCAGAATCAGGGTCAACATGTTGTAAACGCTGATGTAATGCAGCCCATCCTTGTTCTTTTGCTTGTTGATCAAGGGCTTGTCTTATTTCAGGGTGAGCTGAGGGTAGTTTTGCTAAATCATTTTCGAGGGCGCGGTAATACAACATAGTGCCACCGACTAAGACGGGGATATTGCCATTCGCTGTAATTTGTTGCATTTCTCGCAAGGCATCTTGACGAAAATCAGCGGCAGAATAAGCTTGAGAGGGATCAAGGAAATCAATTAAACGATGCGGCGCTTTGGTGAGGGTTTCGAGATCAGGCTTTGCAGTACCAATATTCATTTCTTTATAGATCAGTGCTGAATCAACACTAATGATCTCAATGGGAAAGTGATCCACTAGCTTTACCGCAAGGTCGGTTTTTCCAGAAGCGGTCGGACCCATAATAAAAAGGGCAGGAGGAAGGGAGTCTGTCATAAGGTGTTATTGTCCACGCATAAAGAGTTTGTCTAATTGATCAACGGAAAGCTGTGTCCATGTGGGTCGCCCATGATTGCATTGTCCACTGCGTTCGGTACGTTCCATATCACGTAATAGTGCATTCATTTCAGCTTTTTTGAGTTGATGATTGGCTCTTACCGAATGATGACACGCCATGGTGGATAAAATATCATTGAGGGCGTGTTGTATCCGTTGGCTTGTGCCGTGTTGAATTAAATCAGACAGTACATCTTGAACTAAACGTGCGGTATCCGCCTGTTTTAATAAGGAGGGAACGGCACGAATCACAAGTTTTTCGGGTGCTAGTCGATCAATATCAAAACCGAGTTGTGTAAAAAGGGTCTGTTGCTCCATCGCACACTGAGCTTCTTTTTTACTCACTGATAAAGTGTTGGGGACAAGTAAGGGTTGAGAGCGAATACTGTCATCACTCATGCTACGTTTGAGGTATTCATAAGTAATGCGTTCATGTGCCGCATGCATATCAACAATGATTAATCCTTGCGCATTTTCAGCCAGAATGAAGATACCGTGTAATTGGGCTAAAGCAAAGCCTAAAGGTGGAATTTCTCCTGTATCTTCAAATGTAGCTTCCGTTTGTACGACTAAAGTGGGCGTGTTTGTGGACGAATTGTTGCTATGAGGTATAAAAGGATTGGATTTTTTTGGGGCTTGATGGAGCGGTTGGTAGGATTCGATCTGTTCTCTAACGGGAATCTTTAATTTCTTTTGGGTATCTTGATAGGGGTAGTGGTCGCTTTCAGTTCTTGTGTTTGTGGGTTTTTTTTCTGTTGTTTGTACAAGCTCATCCTGAGGACGTAAATCACCTAATGCTTTATGTAAAGTGCGGTAGATAAAATCATGGACTAAACGAGCCTCTCTAAAACGTACTTCGTGTTTAGTAGGGTGAGCATTAACATCCACTTTATCTGGGTTTAACTCTAAAAACAGTAAATACGCAGGATGACGACCGTGATACATCACATCTTGGTAAGCTTGGCGCACCGCGTGGGTGACAATACGATCACGAATGATGCGTCCATTAACATAAAAATATTGTAAGTCAGCTTGAGCACGTGAAAAGGTTGGGAAGCCAACCCAGCCCCATAACCTCAGCCCAGCGGCTTCATACTCAAGGTATAACGATTGTTCCATAAATGCAGGGCCGAATATTTCAGCAACGCGTCGTTGGGAACTGGCTTGATCATGGGCTGCTTGTAAGTGTAAAACGGTTTTTTGTTTGTGTTTAAGGGTAATCCCTGTTTCAAAGCGACTCAGTGCTATTTTTTTTACGACATCTTCCAGATGACGAAATTCCGTTTTTTCAGTTTTCAGGAATTTACGGCGTGCAGGTACATTAAAAAATAAATCCCGCACATCAATGGTTGTACCCTGAGGGTGGGCGCAAGGTTCTGGAGCAGCAAAGGTATCGCCACCATCACCTGAAAGTTGCCATGCGTGTTGATGGTCTTGTGATTGAGAGTGTAGGCTTAAGCGAGAGACTGAGGCAATGCTGGGCAGTGCTTCTCCTCTAAAGCCTAAAGAACGTACCTGCTCAAGGTCATCCAAGGAGGTGATTTTACTGGTAGCATGGCGACTGAGTGCCAGTGAGAGTTCGTCTTTAGGAATGCCAAAACCATTATCACGAATCCGAATGCGTTTTGTGCCGCCTTGCTCGATGTCTAAATCAATCTGAGTGGCATTGGCATCTAAGGCATTCTCAAGTAACTCTTTAACGACAGAAGCAGGGCGTTCAACCACTTCTCCTGCTGCAATTTGATTAATAAGATGAGAGGGAAGTTGTTTTATTTTCATAAGGGCAAAGCGTTTAACGATTATAAAATAGTGATTTGTCGCAAGTGTTTTCCAACGGCTAATTGTGCGCCAAATAAGCCTAATAGACTACTGATTAATAGGATAAAAAGTGTTGCTTTAACATCCAATCCTGTGATGACAAAATGACTGCCATATAAACGGGCTAATTGATTTACAGGGGATACAAGAAAGAGTAAGGATAAATGCACAATCACTAAGCTTAGAATACCACCAAACAATCCGTACCAAACCCCGCCATAAAGAAAGGGACGACGAATATAGGCATTCGTTGCTCCAATTAATTGAGTGACTTCAATTTCTTCCTTACGATTTTCGATATTCAAACGAATGGTATTACCAATCACTAACAGAACGGTTAAGGCTAAGAGTACGGAAATGACGAGTACAGACCGATCGGCAATGTGCAAAATAGCTAATAAGCGTTGTACCCACTCGATATCCATTTGCACCACGTCAACATCAGAATAAAGCTCTAGTTTGCGCGCGAGTGCGGCTAAATTAACATTAGAATTACCCAATAATTGTATATGGGGTGTAATCACTAAAACATGAGGGAGTGGGTTTTCATCCAGTGTTTCTAAGGTCTCAGCAAAGCCTGTCAGGTGCTTAAACTTGCGTAGAGCATCTTCACGGGTGACAACCAGTACATTATCAATTTCATTGAGATCAGACAATAGTTCAGCACGGTCTTGTGCTTGTTGAACCGTGACTTTTTGCTTCATAAATAATGAGATGGTGGGGATCTCACGGTTGTCATCTGTTAATGTTTTTAAATTTTGTAATAATAAATGTAAACCTGCAGGTAAGGATAATGCAATCGCAATCGCCGCTAGTGTGATCCATGTGGAAAGTGGCGTTAACCATAAACGTTTTAGGCTGTATTGGAAGGCGGAAAGGTGTTGCCCAAAACGGCTAAACAGAGGGGCTACGGCTTGATGTGTATTTGGGGTCTTTTTTGATGATGACATAAGAGCAAGGAGACCTCATTGGGCAGGCGAAAGAGTAAAGCAATCTAACGTATGGGATCGTGATAAAAAACTACGTTGGTTTTACTTTCTGTAAGACAATAATCCGTTTTTTCATGCTCTCTATGAGCATTTGGTCATGACTGGCAATGAGTATAGTCGAGCCAAGCTCATTAAACTGTTTGAAGGTATGCATAATATCGTAAGCGAGTGCAGGGTCTAAATTACCTGTCGGCTCATCGGCCAAAATAATTTTAGGTTTATTCACAACCGCTCGGGCAATACCGACCCGCTGTTTTTCTCCAGCTGATAGCATTAAAGGGTATTCTTTTTCTCTACCGAGTAGGTTAACTTTATCCAAAGCCGCTTGAATACGGCGTTTAATATCAGCAGGATGCATGCCTGAAATCATTAAGGGTAACGCAATATTATCAAAGACAGTACGGTCTGAAAGTAGGTGATGATCTTGGAAAATAACCCCAATGCCCCGTCGGTAATCAGGAATTTTCCCTCGTTTTAAGGATTGCAAATCACGGTGATCGACAGTGATTTTCCCTTGGTTAGGACGTTCTAATAAGGCAATGAGCTTGAGTAAAGTACTTTTTCCTGCACCTGAATGCCCTGTAATAAAGGCCATTTCCCCTTGTTGTACTGTCAAATTTACATTGTAGAGCGCAATTTGTCCTGTTGGATAACGCTTGCTAACATCTTTAAATTCGATCATAAAAGGAAAAATCCTCGTGATAAAGGGGTTAATGAACAGGAATATTTTAGTGTGTTTTTTCAAAAAGCAATCAGCGGTAATACGATGAATCTATCATCCCATTTTACCTCGAAAATACTGAATGGTTTGTACTTAAATTACCCATTAATA
>JAGLBW010000011.1 GCA_023146545.1 Cocleimonas sp. | reverse complement strand
ATAAAAAAGGAGCTGTCTTTACGACAACTCCTATGGATGTAGACATCAAATCCCTATGAGTACCCACAACATAGTTGAAAGCCATATTATAAAAATAATTATAGATCAAGTTAGGGGCTACTTGACATCGCCTTCAATGAGAAAAATAATAAGTTTTCTTTAGTCAATAGACCATTAGCTTGGTGATCAACGGTATTTTTTTAAAGACTAATAAAATAAGACACCTTCAAACCTAAGACAATACAATAAAAAAAGTGTTTATGGTCATCAAATAATAGGATCATTCTTAATCATCTAATTAATAACAACTAATGCTCATTATTTAAAATAACTTTAATTGTTTATTTAATACGCTATTTTGTTGTTATTTTTTTGAAGTGCTGTGGTTTTCTCATTCAATAGAAATAATGAAAATACCTTGGAAATAATTGATTAATATTGTATTTTTCAACCCATAATCAAGGAACTCCTTTCATCGCATATTACTAGTCCCTATGGCTTCCTCTCGTTACTATCAACATATAAAATATTTATTTTCAATATAGGTTTATTAAACACAGCACCCTTATTGCTTTAATAGCCCCCAATAATTTAACAATAAAAACAATAAAATGAATATGTTAATAAAGTATAAACCGATATTTTTATCGGTTAGTCTAATTTTTATATTAAACCCTAGCTGTATTTTTGCTGATACCCGTGTTTATTCACATCAAGGTGATGATGGTATAATGACCTTTACAGGTAAGCGTATTAAGGGAAAAAACTCTAAATTATTTAAACGGTTTAAACCCTATAAAAATAGAAAGATAGTGTTGAATATTAAGCCTTCTTGGCGAAAAAAAAATGTACGTCGCACCCTTTATAAATCGGTTGTAAAAGGACAATATAAAGGTAATGGCATTATTCATGGCTGTTCAAATAAAGCCCATTTATTATCCAAAGCCCGTGCTTATGCTCCAACGATTCGGCTTTATGCAAAGAATTATGAGGTGGAGGAGGAATTAATACATGCTATCGTTAAACAAGAGTCTTGTTTTAATGAGCGTGCTCATTCACGCGCAGGGGCAATGGGTTTAATGCAATTAATGCCAGGAACAGCAGATATGATGAAAATTAGTGACCCGTGGGATCCAGAACAAAATATTGAAGGGGGAACGAAATATATTGCTCGTATGTTGCGCTTATTTAAAGGAAATAAACGATGGGCGATTGCGGCTTATAACGCAGGACCTGGTAAAGTGAAAAAATATCGAGGGATTCCACCTTATCGCGAAACAAAAAACTATGTGAAGAAGGTAATGGCAGAATATTATCATCTTAAAAAACAAGGGCTACCTCATTCGCTTTATTCCCTTGCGAGCTTACGATAATCTTGTTCAATCGGTACTAATCTACTAGCTTTCTCTAGATCGCTCGGTGTATCCTCTTCAACCAATTTGATTTAAAGCAATAATAGAGGATATATCAATGTCAATGGAAGATCGTGATGGTGTGATCTGGTTTGATGGTGAAATGGTACCTTGGCGCGATGCTAAAATTCACGTACTCACCCATACCTTACATTATGGTATGGGTGTTTTTGAAGGTGTGCGTGCCTATAAAACAGATCATGATGGTACGGCTATTTTTCGTCTTTCTGAACACACTGATCGTTTATTTAATTCCGCAAAAATTATGCGGATGGACATGCCTTTTTCTAAACAGGTTATTAATGAAGCTCAAATTAATTCAGTACGTGAAAATAATTTAGAATCTGCCTACCTTCGTCCAATGTGTTTTTATGGTTCGGAAGGGATGGGATTACGTGCTGATAACTTAGAAACACATACGATGGTTGCGGCGTGGGAGTGGGGATCTTATCTTGGCGAAGATAATATGAAGCACGGTATACGGATCAAAACCTCATCCTTTACCCGTCATCACGTCAATATTAGTATGTGCAAGGCAAAAGCAAACGGACACTATATTAACTCGATGTTAGCACTACAAGAAGCGTTAACGGATGGTTATGATGAAGCGTTATTGCTAGATAATGAAGGCTATGTTGCTGAAGGTAGCGGTGAAAATATTTTTATTATCACTAAAGGAATTATTTACACGCCTGATTTAACCTCTGCTTTAGATGGTATAACCCGTCATACCATTATGACGCTAGCCAATGATTTAGGGCTGGAGGTTCGTGAGAAACGAATTACGCGTGATGAAGTCTATATTTGTGATGAAGCCTTTTTCAGCGGAACAGCTGCTGAGGTAACCCCTATTCGTGAGCTTGATAATCGTCCGATTGGAGAGGGAACCCGCGGGCCGATTACCGAAAAGTTACAAACGCTCTTTTTTGATGTGGTTCACGGTAGAGCAGAAAAATATAAACATTGGTTAACCTTTATTGATTGATAGTACAACTTAAGTTATTGAATCAGAGGCTTTAGCCTTAAATCGTGTAGAGTACAAGCAAAGCTAAAGCCATTGATTGCAAATTAAACAGTGAATAAAACGGTTTGTTACAGGCAATAAAATATGTTCTATTAAGATAAGCACAATCCTATATAGAATAGGTTCAGATCGTTCGATGTAAGAACTTACAATATAAAGATTCATTGAATAACAGGCATTGGCGGGGGATTTAATGCTAAAGTTTTGTCATCAATGAGTCGCCAGATACGAGTAGGATTAGGTTTATCAATGATTAAATTTTAAGGGGTCAATTTATGTCAGAACGCTTAGCAGGGTGTAAGAACTTGAATATAAAAAAAGAAGTTGTTATTAGCATCGCCGATTTACCATTGCAATGTCCAATAGATGCTAACATTGCCTGTTCTCATCCGCGTGTTTATCTCGCCATTGAAACGACTAAAACAAAAACCAGTCGTTGTCCTTATTGCGGCACGCTCTACCGCTTGATTGATACAAAGCAATTAGCCTAAAATCGTTAGTTTTAGTCCTGATCTTATTGAGTTTAGACAGGTGAATGCTTTGTTTTTTTATAAAGCTCAGCAATAATAAAGCCTTCGTTAATAAAAAAATAAGCTATTTTGAGCCATCAAAACCAATCCACACCGTCTTTTTATCACCCTAAATTCTGGGGGGTATGGTTTGCGCTTGCCCTTTTACGGGTCTTGATATTATTGCCTTGGGCTTGGCAAATGTCATGGGGTAAACTGCTTGGAAAACTAATGTTTAAGCACTTAAAAAAACGGCGATTTATTGTCAATGTTAACCTTAAACTCGCTTTTCCAGAACAATCAAAACAAGAACGGAATCACCTTTGTCGGCAACATTTTATCTCCCTTGGGCAAGGCTTAATGGATCTTGCATTAAGCTGGTGGGGATCGGATAAAAAACTTCAATCCTTATCAAGGATTGAAGGGAAAGAGCATTTAGACGCTGCCCTATCCAAACAACAAGGCGTGATTTTGTTGAGTCTGCATTTTACCAGTTTAGAAATTGGCGGGCCGATTGTTTCCTCTTTTATCAAAGACGGTCTACACGTTGTTTACAAACCGCACAAGCATCCACTGTTAGAATCTGTTGTGGCTAAAATAAGAGCTAACCGTTATGGAAAAGCCATTCCTAAAAACAAAATACGAACGATGATTAGTAGTTTAAAAAAAGGGCATTGTGTATGGTTTGCACCCGATCAAAGTTTTCAACATAAAAACAGCGTCATGATTCCTTTTTTTGGTATTGATGTGCCAACAAATCCCAGCACTTCCCGTTTAGCAAAAATTACACACGCTCAGGTTGTGCCGTTTATAACCGTTAGACAATACGATAAGCAAGGGCGAGCAACAGGTTATCTTTTGCGCTTTTTACCTGCACTTAACAACTTTCCCTCTGCCGATGTGACACAGGATACCTTACGCATTAATCAACTGTTTGAAACACAAATTAGCGGGTTTCCTGCTCAGTATTTGTGGGCGCATAAGCGGTTCAAAAACTCCGTTGCATCAGGGATTGATTACTACGAGAGCAACACATGATCATTCAACGCTATTTATTGCGTGAGATTTCCTATGCCTTTATCGGGACATTGTTGGTCTTATTGCTGATTATCGTGGGTAACACTTTTGTACGGTTGCTTGGCAACGTCAGTTCAGGTGGATTACCCGTTGATTTATTAGGTAAAATGGTTTTAATGGGATCAATTAATGGAGCTATCCAACTGATCCCTGTTGCCTTGCTGATTGGTATGATGTTGGCGTTTGGGCGTTTGTACCGTGATCATGAAATCAGCGCCCTACATGCTTCAGGTGTGGGACCGATTGAATTTTATAAAGGCATCTTTCTGTTTGTCTTTCCGCTGACTTTATTGCTTGCCGTGATGGTGCTTTTTGTTGTCCCCAGTCTTGAACGTATGACCCAAAATATTAAGACCGAAGTCAAACAACGTCCAGAAGCATCAGGGATTCCTGTTGGTGAGTTTATGCACACAAAAATGGGAAAAACACGCTTTACTATTTTTGTCGAGAAGCTTGATAATAAAAATGTGGTGATGGAGCATTTTTTTCTACATTCGAGAAACGATAAAGAAGACACCGTACTCACCGCAAAAAAAGCAGTCTTATTCATTGATCAACACAGCGGTGAACGGGTGTTACAAATTAATGATGGCAGTCGTTATGATCGTGAT
>JAGLBW010000109.1 GCA_023146545.1 Cocleimonas sp. | reverse complement strand
TTTGATTGATTAATGAAGTCCTGTTGTGTTGTTTCTCCAACTCAACGGGGCGAATGATTCTAAACCACCTGATTTATAAGTGAAGGTTTAGAGAACCTAAGATCATAAAGCGTAATATCGCGGTTGTCAATTATATAAAGCAAGCAAACGAGTAAAATCTATGAGAAATGTAAGCGATTAGGATACTTAATAAACATTAGCCGCTGATATTTGCACAATGGATAATCATGGGTGTCCTGAATTATTTAAGAAAAAAGTTTATGATCTGTCGGGACTTGACAGACAATCATTAATGCTGTTTTATAGGACACTACCATAGAAATACACCCTCTTCCCGTATTCTGTAAACTCCATACGGGCTACGCTCTCGCGGTTATGGGATAATCATTAATGCCCTTTTATATTGATTCTTCACGGGTTGTTCTACCGCGATAACAGGCTGAAATAATCTTTCTTTCATCGTGCATGTTGCTTAAAAAAGTCAAAAATAACCTCAGCTCCTTTTATATCTTGGTTCTTAGCACCGAGTAGTTTTTTCAATGTTAACCAATGGGTACTGCTAGGCCACTGGTGTCCACCATTATTAATACGATAAAGTACAACCTGCTCTTTACCTTGTTCATTAAGCCATGTTTTTTTAACAACGGTAGACTGGTCTTTTTTATTCAGATCCGCTAAAACCCGTGTTTTAGGAGGGGTGTTTATACCGTTATGCTTTAGCCAAAAGGCTAATGTAGCAGGAGTTGAAAGTACTTTTCCTACTGCTTTTCCTAAAATAATGACATTACCACCTAAATAAGGAATAAAAGGATCTGCTGTACCATTGATGAATAACATGGGAAGTACATTTTTTGGCTTGCAGTGTAAATGAATTTTTTGCGGCATACTGGCAATAACAGAAGCAATGGCAGCAAATTGATCACCTGCTTCACACGCCATCCGCTGGCTCATCATGCCACCATTAGAGACACCCACCAAATAAATTCGTTTTGCATTTGCACCATAATGGTTGATGAGTTTCTGTGTCAGTTTAGATAAAAATGCAACATCATCAACCTGTTGCATTTTATTTTTAGCACGAAAAGATACCCCTCGACCATCATTCCATTGTGAGTCAATACCTTCAGGGTAGGCGATCATTAAATGCTGTTGTTTAGCTATTTTATTAAACCCTATATATCGACCCATTGCTTTACCGCCTTGTTTTCCACCACCGTGTAATACAATGATTGTTGGTATCGGTTTTTTAGCTTCTACTTGCGTAATGGGTTGGTAAAGGTGGAAGGTGCGTATTCTATTTTGATGATTCAAAGTATCGGTTATTAAAGGATAAGGTTTAGAAAAACAAAAAGAACTGAATAACAAACCTAGCCAGAATAAAAAGAAATGAAAAAAGACCTTCATATTAATATCTTACGTTGTAATACTGAGCGTTAACATTTAAAGGCTACAATCCATTCGTTGTTATTCAGATTACAATGAAGGGAGGGGGTTCTGATCGGGAGTAGGCATCGTTACGTTTAATCCCAGTTTAATACGCCCCCTGTTTGGTATTCGGTCACTGTTGTTTCAAAGAAGTTTTTTTCTTTGCGTAGATTGGCTTGTTCATCTAACCACGGGGTGCGGTTTTTTGCGCCTGCAAACGGTTCATCAAAGCCTAATTGATTGGCGCGACGATTGGCAATAAAGCGAAATTGTTCGATATGATCGTCTGCACTGTAGCCTAACAGCGGTTCTTGTAAAATATAGTGCGCGTAATCCCTTTCAACGGCTTCTGACTCGTCCCACATATCACGTAAGGCTTGAGGATCAAGCTTAACGTTATTTTCTTTGATAATTTGTTTTACCACTCGAATACCAAATGAAGCATGCATCACTTCATCGCGCATAATGTATTGTAATTGTTCTGATGTCCCTTTCATTAATCCTCGACGTTGCAGGGAGAATATCGGGGTAAAGCCATTGTAGAACCAACAGCCTTCAAAAATACCCGCAAAGAAGGTGTACGCCATAACAAAGTTATTCAGCTCGTCATCTTTGGTCAGGTCAATATCATGGCGCATTACCGAGTTTAAACGTTTATTGGCAAGCTGTATTTTGGCATTAATCGCGGGGACAACACGGTAGCGATTGTAAATTTCGCTCTGATCTAACCCAATGGTTTCGATACAATGTTGATATGTCCAAGTGTGTAAGGCTTCTTCATACACTTGCCGTGCTTGATAAATTTGTAGTTCAGGCGCGGTCATTTTTTCCATCACGGCTAAGCCAATATTACGCATGGCTAAAATATCCGAGGTGGTTAAATAGGCAAGGACATTTTCGTAGACGTGTTTTTCGTTAGCACTGAGTGTGTGTTGATAATCATGTACATCCTGCGCCATAGCAATATCTAAAGGTGTCCAGTGGTTTTTGTTGGCATTTAAAAAATACTCCCAAGCCCACGGGTATTTAAAGGGTGCAAGTTGATTCACATCCGCCAAACCGTTAACGACCCGTTTATCCGATGCCTTAACGGGTGCAACGCTGTTTTGCGTGGCGGCAGTCGGTGTTGCTGCTTTTGCTGTTATTGTATCAAGGTTAATTCTGTTGCTATTAGCCTGTTGTTCTGCCGTTTTTTTTGCATTAATAGAAGCTTGGATGTTGCTTTCTTGTCTGCTGGTTGTGGTATTGTTGAGCGCATCACTTTGTGTATAAGCGTCAAATAAGGTGTTAATTTTTTTTGTTTTATCGCGCTTACCTAAAGGGTTATCCCAATTGAGCATAATAAATTATCCTGTTCTAAAATAGGCGATTGAACAACGCTAGATTGTTAACATCACCTACTTTATTATTTTTTATAAAATAAGACCCTAAACCAGTCTAAAGTTGGCTTGTCCGTTAGGAATATCAATTGATGTTACTTGTACATTGACAGGTTCATCTAAGCGGGCGGCCTTTTTAGAGCGAATTCGGGGTTCGAGTGCAAGGGTTGGTACTATAAAGGTGATGTTGCGATCATTTTCTGCCACCGCAATCGCTTCACCTTGCCATTGACCTTGTTGTTTTAAGTACAACATTTTCCAATGTTGGTTTGAAAACCGTTCGGTTTTCCGAGAAGCAAACGTGGCTTCATCCGCCAACCCAATACGTTCAACTAAGGCTGCGTACTCTAATAAGGGTTGACCCGTTAAAAATGCACGTAATTGCTGATGCACCACTAAATCAAGATAACGTCGTAAAGGACTGGTCACTCGGGTATAGCTTAAAATACCTAAACCAAAGTGAGGTGCAGGTTCGGTGGCATGACGTGACGGTTTAAAAAATCGCCGATAGGTATAATGTTCAGAAAGCTTTTTTGGATCTTGCCTTTCTTCAGGGGGTGGCTGATAAGCATAAGGAATCGGAATATCATGCTCATTAGCAAACCGAGAAACGGCTTCACCCGCCGCTAACATGCATTCGGAGACTAATTGACGACTGCCTGTCTGAGGGTAAGGTTCTATCGTTACCTTACCGTCTTTTACGCGAATATTAACCTGTGGTAAATCGAGGTTGGTCGCATCATTACTCAGGCGGTATTGATGATAACGTTCTGTGATAGCGACTAGGTCAGCAAACTGGCTTTCCAATAGCTGATCAGCATCGTTGTATGTCATTCGACTGACTTTGACTTGAGAAAAACACACTTCTATCTTGTCTAATGCACCGCTTTCAGTAACCGTAAACCCAATGGATAAGGCAGGGCTTTGTTGCTGTAAGCCTAAGCCTAATTGTTCGGTAATGCCTTGTGGCAACATATGAACCGTTTTATTCGGCAAGTATAAATTAGTTCCTCGTGAACGGGCTTCAATATCCATTTCGGAATCAGGCATAATCAGCGATGAGGCATCAGCTATATGCACCCAAACACGATCACCATCTAATGAAATCGCATCATCGGGGTCTTGATTGCCAACATCATCAATTGCCCATGCTTGAAGGTGTTGCAAGTCACGACGTTCGCTTTCAACCGTTTCTGGAATAGCTAAAACAGGGTCATTCATATCAACCTTAAAACGCCGAGGCCAAGGGTTGTACTCCTCTTTCCAATAGCCTAAACGTAATAATAAACGGTGAGCATCTTCCTTGGTTTCATTAATCCCAATGGTTTTTAAAATACGACTGTTTTCACGTTCTTCACAGGCTAATTGTTCAACCTCTACTAGATGAGTGTAGTCCTCTGTAACAATTTTTCCTGTTTTAATCCGTGTAATTAACCCATCCCACGCTTCTTTTTGCGCTTTTTTAGTCTCACGCTTTTCCTTTTCAGTGTTAATCAAGGCTAAAGGGCGCGGGGTGATCGCATCAGTATCCCCTTCAAAATAAAGCCCATCAACCACCAACATCCAGCTAGACCATGCTGTTTGTGGCGTAAATTCACCGTATAAATAATCGGCTAAATCTTCCAAGGATACCGTTTCACCTGCTAATAATTCAAGAACCTCGTCCAAAGTATCCAAGGACTCAGGAACGTCCTTATCCAAATCACTGACATCCCTAATCACACCGGGGTGTAACAGCTTTATATCTTTATCCCGCACCCGCTTTTTTGTTTTAAAGAATAAAATATCAATTTTATCACTCACCCCTGTGACAATGGCTGCTTTACTTTTGTAATAGACTAATGCGCCCTGCTTTATTTCTGACATGTCGTTATGTTCTGTATCAATTGAAAGAAGCGCTATCTTAGCGTAGAAGAGAGGCTAACAGTAGGTCGGATACTGTAACATCTCATCCCTCTAAGGATATATCATGAGGCTTTTGTTAACCGTTGATCAATTTATAGTTTGCAGGTTAGCACCCTTTTAATCCTTTATTATTATGCGTTATCATTTCAAACCAGTTGCTACGAAGATCAACTTAAGGATGGGACTATCCCACAAAAACACCATCACCGTTTAAGGAGTACGAAGATGACAGATCAAACGCAAGCTCAGACAATACAAACCATTCTCGACAAACAAAATCATCTTGAAAAAAAATTAGCATCCATTGAAACCGCGCTATTGGAACTTATTCAACTGCAAAACTTAAGGCGAATATCAGATTTTGGTGAGATTAAAGTAGACCCCAATCAGGTTTCCCCTGCACATTTTACAATGAAAACAGTGAATATGGTGTATGAGTTGGAGTTAAAAAATAACCCCAAAGTGATTCCACAAGGTATGGATGCGATTGATGGCTCCTTCACCGCAGGAGAGCGCGGTAGCCCTTTTGATCTTAACCCCTTGTTGACGGGTTATTTTCAAACCATGTTAAAACGCTATATTTTTGCAGGAAAGGTATTTTGTGAAGGAAAACAAGTGCTCGATTGTTGTTGTGGGCGCGGTTGGGGAACAAATATTCTTTCTACCTATGGTAAAAATGTTTATGCCGCAGATTATGATGAACAACTGATTAAAGAATGTGAAAGGTATTGGCCTGCTGATAATATCACATGGAAATATAGCAATGTGCTCACCCCCTCAGTCTTCAAGGAAGAACAATTTGATGTAGTGACAGGAATGGAGATTATCGAGCACTTTACAAAAGAAGACGGCATCACATTGTTTAATAACCTTCGATCCTATTTAAAGTCAGGTGGTGTCTTAATTGCTACATCCTATTTTCCCGACACACGTCATCAAGCCGATAATCATGCGACCCTAAAACGTTCAGGACATCACTTTTTATGGACAAAAAATGAATTGAGAGAAACACTCGGTGAACATTTTACCGATATTACTATTATTGAGAATTGGATGGTCATTGCGAGGAAGAAATAATTATTCGGTACGGGGAGGCTATCCAAGACGAGCAAGACCACACCGTATCCGTTCTATGGTGTAGTCTGTTTTCTTTATTCGATTACATGCGGTCAAGCGTATCAATTCCTAATAAACCCAGACCTGTTTTGAGTGTGGTTGCGGTTAAGTGAGCAAGTTTCAGGCGGCTGTTTCTCATCGCTTCATTGTCGGTTTTAAGGATGGGGCAGGCTTCATAAAATGACATAAAATGTCCTGCTAATTCAAACAGGTAGTTGCAGAGTATATTAGGGGTGCTGTCTTTAACGACGGTTTCGAGTGTTTCGGAAAGTTGTAACAGTTTCACCGCGAGTTGCTTTTCTGTTTTCTCATCTAAAATCAGTGCGGCTTGAAGATCAATGGTGTTGGCTTTGCGAAAAATACTTTGAATACGAGCGTAAGCGTATTGTAAATAAGGCGCGGTGTTGCCTTCAAAGCTCAACATGCTATCCCAGTTAAAAATATAATCGGAGCTACGATTTTTACTTAAATCAGCATATTTAACCGCGGCGATTCCAACTTTTTGAGCCACTAATAAGCGTTCTGCTTCGCTTAAATCAGGGTTTTTCTGATTCACAAGCGCTAACGCTCGCTGTTCGGCTTCTTTTAATAATTCAATCAGTTTAACCGTTCCACCCGCACGGGTTTTAAACGGTTTCCCATCTTTTCCCATCATAGTACCAAACGCCAAATGTTCTAATTGAGTAGCTTCAGGAACAAAGTGAGCTTTTTTAGCAATTGTAAACACTTGATTAAGGTGTAAACTTTGACGGGCATCAACAAAATATAAGATACGATTCGCATGTAACGTTTGATGACGATAACGTAACGCGGCAAGGTCAGTGGTCGCGTACAAATAACCACCGTCTGACTTTTGTACAATGGTGGGAAGAATCTTGTCATCTTTGCCTTTAAAGTCCTCTAAAAAGACACACTTTGCGCCTTGATCTTCAGTGAGTAAATCTGCCGTACCCAAGTCTGTTATAACCTGCTTAAGGTCATTATTGTAAGCGCTTTCGGGCATCACATGCTCACGGTTTAGGGAGACATTAAGCCGTGCATAAATATCATCACAATGTTGCAATGAAATATCAATAAACTGTTGCCATAAACGATGACATTCAGGATCACCTGATTGTAGTTTGACGACATAATCACGTGCCGCTTCCGCAAAATCTGGCGCGTCATCAAAGCGTTTTTTTGCTTCGCGGTAAAATGCTTCCAAATCGGATAGCTTCATTGACAGCTCATCGCTTGATGATTGTAAACTGTTCATATGAGCAATCAACATCCCAAACTGCGTTCCCCAATCCCCCACATGGTTTTGACGGATCACCTGATGTCCTCTGAATTCTAAAACCCGCACGATGGCATCGCCGATAATGGTGGAGCGTAAATGTCCAACGTGCATTTCTTTGGCTAGGTTAGGTCCTGAATAATCCACCACGATGGTCTGTGGGGTTTTAACCTGCTCAATATTGAGTGTCTTGCTGTCAAGGGTTTGATCCAGTTGTTGGCTTAACCATTCGGGTTTAAGGTGAATGTTTAAAAAACCAGGTCCTGCAATCTCAACTTTTTCAGCAATATCTGAAAGCACCAGACAATCCAGTACCTTGGCGGCAAGCTCACGAGGGTTTGTTTTTATTTTTTTAGCTGCACCCATAATGCCATTGGCTTGATAATCACCAAAAACAGGTCGATTAGACGGTTTAATCACCGCAGGCGTATCATTCGGTACACCCGCATCAGTTAAGGCTTGTGATACACGGCTGTCGATCAGTTGACGGATATTCATGCGAGATGTCCTCAATGAAAAAAAAGTAGGAGCAGGATTCTAGCTTATCATTATGATATTTCAATGTTCTATCTCAAATTAGGGCGATTCATGTTGTTTCAGCAAGAGACGTTAACGTCGAAACAAAACAAGCTGACATCAGAAAGGCAATCGTATGGGGATAGAACAATACGCTCGCTCTCTAAAATTGCCATGAAGAAAAGGGGGTTGCCAATTGCTTTGCCGTGGCTTTATTCAATCCAGAGAAAGCCATTGTAAATTGGTCGGCGGTGATGTCGCTTGTTTTTTTAACTTGTTTACGAAGCCGTTTGATTCGAATTTCAGGATGTTTAAATCGTTCATATAAATTGTTGACTAATTGATAAGCTTTTTTAAACTTTTGACCTGAAATATAACGGGCATTAAGCTTGTAATTGAGACTTTTTAGGTAGTTAATCGCAAAATAAACCGCTAACCCTTCCTCAAAGACCGTACTGCCTTGTTCACCTGAGGGCGATAACACATGGATCACCTCGTGTGCGAGTTGATAGAGTGCTTGTTTTTTATCGTTAGCGGTGGTTTCGGTGAGTTGAATAATCAGGTGTTTTCTACCGTCCTTAACAGAGGGATACCAAATCGCAGGCTGTTTTTGGTGACTAAATTCTATGCCTAAGATTGTCCACGATTGATCACGTTTGCCGTAACGTTGTTCTGCATTCTGTAGCACGTCACTCAGTCGAGAGGTCAGTGTCCACGTAAACCCAGTCTTGGTTTCTTTGGCTAAAATCTGACTACTGCAAAAGCGTTTATCTTTAGCAACGCTAACGGAAACAACAGTCGATAGTAAAATCAAAACAAGGAAGGTTATTACTCTTTTCATAAAAATCTCGTACAGGATGTTTAAATAAAGTTCTAAAAAATATTGTACCGAGGATCTCTTGATCTATTCAAAGGCACTGGTAGTTAGTCTACTACCACTAATCGAATATATTCCCTATCTTACATCCATAAAAACATACAACACTTGAGACTTCTTTTACTCTATGAGGTCATTGATATTTGGTGAGTTTTACGTCATGGAGATGTCTATAACAAGGTGCTATTAACTGATTCATTACGCCTTTTTGCTCATCAATAATCATTACGGTTGCTAATAACAACAGTAAATTTTTGATTATCAATTAACTCTATTATCTATTTTAAATGCGAAAGGAATCCACCATGTCAACAGTTCAAAACAATCTACAACAGCGACCCGTTGCGTTTACACCCGCAACAAAAGCCATTGCGGCGATCCCAAATGTTTTATCTCAATTTCAAAGCAATACGGGACGACGTGAGAGCGATGATCAAAAAAGAGAAAAAGAACTCCCTGTGATTAATCGCTTGGTGAAAAATATTACAGCTCATTTTAGTGGTAAAGCTGATTTGGGTACGACGGGTGCAGCAGGGAGTTCTACTGCGAATAGGGGGCAAGCCTCTCAAAGCACTATTATTGGAACAGATCAGAATGATCGCCTCATAGGAACGAATAAAAGTGACACCATTATCGGCAAAGGGGGTAATGATGTCATCAAAGGAGAGGGGGGCGACGATATTCTTCACGGTAATCGTGGCAATGATTTCATTCATGGTGGAAAGGGAAACGATTTACTCTTTGGAGGATCAGGACGCGATAAATTGTATGGCGGACAAGGTGATGATGTTCTGAATGGGGGGCGTGGTCGGGATACCCTTAATGGTGGCAACGGGAGTGATATTTTAGTCGGTGGCAAAGGCAATGATGTACTCCGTGGCGGTAAAGGCGATGATATTCTGTTAGGTGGCAAAGGTCGTGATACGTTACATGGCGGGCAGGGTAATGATGTGCTACTTGGTGGTCAAGGGCGTGATGTGCTGCGTGGCGGTAGTGGCGCTGATGTGTTATTCGGGGGTAAAGGTAACGATACCTTGCGGGGTGGACTCGGTCATGATGTCTTGCTCGGTGGTGAAGGAAAAGACCGTCTCAATGGGGGTTCAGGGAATGATACCTTATACGGTGGAAACGGTAATGATCGGCTTAATGGGGGACGCGGACATGATGAGCTTCAAGGGGGCGCGGGGAATGATAAATTGCGCGGTGGTCGAGGGAATGACCACCTCAATGGTGGAGCGGGCAATGATAAGCTGAACGGTGGACGGGGAAATGATGTTTTGGTTGATAATCAAGGCAATAACACTATTGATGGTGGGCGAGGTCAGGATACGGTTGAACTTAATGCGGTGATTAGCAATTACACCATTAAAGAAGAAAAGAACGGCTTTACCCTTACCAATAAATCAACAGGGGCGACTAATCGAGTTAAAAATGTTGAGTCGTTCTCTTTTTCAGACGTGACGCTTAATCAAGTGGAGTTAAAAACATGGATAAAACATGCTGCTGAACATCAATACCGTTCTGCGGATGGATCGAATAATAACTTATCCCAAAACACCTTAGGCAGTGCCAATACCGCTTTTACTAACATTGTAGCTAAAGACCCTGATCGCATGTTAGAGGGTGTAAGCGCGGCACGTTTGCCTAATGTTCGAGAGATCAGTAATACTGTTTCTGCACAGACTGAAAATACAGTGAATAAAAAAGGCTTGAGTGATATGTTTTGGCTTTATGGTCAATTCCTTGACCATGATATTAACCTAACACCAACAAATGAAGGCGATGCCGCTAATATTAAAATACCCAAAGGAGATGCCTTCTTTGATCCAACAGGATCAGGTATAAAAGAAATGCATTTTAATCGTTCAGTGGCGCTGGAAGGACAAACAGAACGTACCCAAGTTAATATTATTACAGCTTATATTGATGGCTCAAATATCTACGGTTCAAGCAAAGAGAAATCCGATAAATTACGCAGTCACGAAGGCGGTAAGCTGATTATGGGGGCTGATAACTACTTACCAAAAAGTGATGATGGGCAATATTTCTCAGGTGATGTCCGTGCTAATGAAAATGCAGGCTTAACCTCCATGCACACCCTTTGGGCGCGAGAGCATAACCGTGTTGCGGATAAGCTGTCCACACAAAATCCAGAATGGAAAGATGAGAAAATTTATCAAGAATCCCGTAAATGGGTCGTCGCCGAAATGCAAGCCGTCACTTACAATGAGTACCTTCCTGCTTTATTAGGCGGCAGTGCGCCAAGCGAATACAAAGGCTACGATTCAAACGTTAATCCACAAGTCAGCAACACCTTTGCGACCGCCGCTTACCGTTTAGGTCACACCATGCTATCACCGACCATCTTACGTTTAGATGAGCAGGGACAAGAAATTCCTGAGGGCAATTTGAAATTACGCGATGCTTTCTTCCAACCCCAACACGTTAGTGAAGCAGGTATTGATCCTATTCTACGGGGCTTAGCCACACAAACCGCACAAGCTGTCGATCCGATGCTGGTTGATGATGTGCGTAACTTCTTGTTTGGCGCACCAGGAGCCGATGGTTTTGATCTGGCTTCACTCAATCTACAACGCGGGCGTGATCATGGTGTCGCGGGTTATAACGATGTACGAGAAGGCTTAGGTCTACCGCGTATTGCCAGTTTTGATGATCCCATCTTCCAAGACGGTGTTGGCGAAAAATTAAAAACCATCTACAAAAGTCCTGATGATATGGATTTATGGGTAGCAGGTTTAGCGGAAAAGAGCCAAGGCGATTCCTTAGTCGGTTCTAGCTTTACCACCATTGTAAAAGATCAGTTTGAACGCCTACGCAGTGGCGATCGTTTCTGGTATGAAAATCAATTCTCAACAAACGACGTTAACAGCCTCAATCAGCTCAAACTGTCTGATATTATCTTGCGTAATAGCGATATTCAGAATATCCAAGAAAATGTATTTGTAGCCCCTACTAATCAACCTGTTGTACAAGTTGCCTCTGACAATATCACCCGACAGGCACAAGGCAACCAAGGGTTAACAGGTGATGCTGCCAGAGCTGTTGCCACGCCTTTAGTCGATGCTCAAACAGCAGCTGATATTGTTAATCGAGCACGTAATGCTCAACGTTAAAAGGGGCTAACGTTTAAAAAACTGAGATATCATCTAAAGATAGCGTTATCAGAACACTTTATTTTATCCACGCGTTGAATGGCATCATTGAGATGCCATTCTTTGATATATTTGCCCATTAAGCGAGTCTCTACTCTCTTAATGGGGTTGCAATACGGCAAAATAATTGGGGTCAGAGTAAAGATTATATATCTATCGGAACTTGACATCTATCTTAAATTTAAACACGATACTTCAAAGTGCAATCAAGCCAAATAGTTTTATCCAATGCGTTTTTATTTTTATCCCTCGGATCAGTGCTACCCGCTCCAATAATTGCATTGAATTTATAAGATGTAGAATAGTCATCAAGCTCAGTCTTTTTGATTGTTTTGGGAACCGCATAAAACTCTAAAGTGATATCATTCTTAGTATTGTAATAATGAATAACATAAACCCCCCGTTTAAGATCAGAGATAATACGTCCAGAATCATCTTCATGATCAAACGTTATACTTTTCTTATCAATACTTAACTCTCCTCCTGTAAAAAGTGCTGATAAATCTTGGTCAAGAAGTTTTAAATGTGTTCGTCCACTTCCTGATTGACACTTAATGATGGCATCAGCGGAACCCGCATAAGCTGTTATTGAGATTAAGAGTAGAAAAAGTATAACCAGTAATTTTTTCACAAGACCTCCATTGTTTAGATAGGATAAATACAGTCCTTATGATAGTCATGCAACTGATAAACTCAAGAATGAATGGACTCCCATAATTTTTATCATTCCTATTGGAGAAAATAATTTCCCTTGATTACGAGACTCCAGCCTCGTAATCAAGGGAAACGCAATGCTTCACTCTCACACTACAAGCAGTCTTTATTGATCCCAAAGATGTAATTGCTGACAATATCGATATCACTCGCTGTTTCAGAACCTAAAAACCCATGAATATGGCTATTTGTGAAATTTTCCCTAACATGGTTTGTGTATTGCTTAGCAATGTTTATATAAGACCAATGCCATTTCTCCTCATTGTAGCCTGTTTTTCGCTGTTCTCCTTTAGCCGTATAAGGCTGACAGAAGCCAAAGTCCTTTGCATTATTTTGTAGCCAAAGATATTCTTTTTGACCTTTTTTAGATAAGAAATAGGCTGATGCTACCGAATTAATATCAATATCAGTACCCCAGTGATGGCGGGACGTGCTTGGCATGGAACTATACCTTAATATTTTTTTTGCCCGTTCTACAGACTCAGATAGCTTGTCTCTTTTCCACTTTCTTTCCCATATTCTTTTTTGTCCGTTAAAATTTCTCGTCGCAGAGACTATGTTTAAATCAATATTGTCTTTTTTTGCGCTTTCACGCATTTTAATAAAAGCATCATAAGCTTCATTGTTTAGATAGATGCCTGACTTAGGCGTATATTTTTTATCTATTTTTACAAAGTTTTTATGCGTTGCAGGGTTAAATCGACCCTGAATAACAGTGTTTAAGTCACTTCCTTTATCGAGGTCTTCAGCGGAAAGATTATTAAGCGAGAGTAATGCAACTAAGCAAAATAATTGATGTGTAAGTTTCATGTTTTTTTAAAAACCTATAAGTTTGTTTTTGTTTGATAGAAAGTCTACCATAATAAATGGTGAGGTTTTTATTCGCAAGGTACTGATTGATCAGATGGTTTTTATATTGTTGGCAAATATTATGACGATATTTTGATAACGTGTAGAGCAATAAAAAAGGCAGAGTTGTAACCGACTCTGCCTTTTTTATTTTAGGGGAAAGTGAAGCGTAACTATTCGCGTCTTTTCGTTCCCTGTATCGCTTCAGCCATTTCTGCTTCAACAGTGTCGTCAATATCTAATGTAGCATTGGTATCGAGCACTCCTGCATTGGGGTCATTGTAAACATTAACATCTAACTTGCCCTCACTTTTTGCTACGATTGAAGAAACCGTCGCATCACCAGAGACATTAACGGCTGTTCTAATCATATCCATCAAGCGATCAACACCAAGAATAAGACCAATGCCTTCAATAGGTAAACCAACTTGGGTAAAGACCATTGATAACATGATTAACCCAACACCAGGAACACCTGCTGTTCCGATAGAGGCGAGTACTGACATCAATATAACGGTTAGATAGCCTGATACACCTAGGTCTACATTGTACGCGTTAGCGATAAAGACGGTTGCTACGCCCTGCATAATCGCTGTACCATCCATATTAATGGTTGCACCAAAAGGCACAGTGAAAGATGCGACTGAATTATTGACACCAAAACGTTCTGTTACCGTTCTCATTGTGACAGGGATGGTTGCATTAGAGCTTGCGGTACTGAATGCAAATATTTGCACATTTCTGATTTTCTTTAAGAACATCACAGGACTTAATCCTGAGAATAACTTCAGTGTAATCATTAACGTTACAAATAAATGGAACATTAAAGCACCCACTAATACCAGCACATAGCCTGCAAGGGATACTAGCAAATCCAGTCCCAGTTTTGCGACTGCCCCCGCAATCAATGCAAAAACAGCATAAGGTGCAACTGACATGATGATATTAACCATTTTCATCATAATTTCATTAGCAATTTCAGCACCTTCAACAAAACCCTTCGCTTTTTTTCCTAGCATCAACATACTGATACCAAGCAAAATAGAAAAGAAAATAATAGGCAACATATCACCATTTGCCATCGCATCAATTGGGTTTTTAGGGATAATATCGATGAAAACTTGCGTCAACGGAGGTGATTCTTTACCCGTAAACTCAGTAGTCGTTGATATATCCATGCCTGTGCCAATACCAAAGCTAACAGCAATCACAATCGCTGTTGCAATCGCAATAGCGGTCGTCATCATGTACAAAGCAAATGATTTACCACCAACACGTCCGAGCATACGAATATCACCGATACCACAAACACCGCAGATAAGGGAGAAAAAAACCAAAGGGACAACTAACATTTTCAAAGCATTAACGAACATGCTTCCAATCATATGGAATAAGCCATTAACCACATAGGTATCTACAAATGGGTTTTTGACTAAACCTGTCAGGTTCAAAGCTAGACCAACGGCTATACCGAGCGCCATGCCTAAAAGAACTTTGACCGTCAGGCTCATTTTCTTTTCACTACTCATACGCTTAACTCCTAAATATTTTTAGAAAAATATATGTAAAAAAATATATGTAAGCTATAAAAACAATAGGATGATGTTTTTGAAGTTATATAAAAGTATTCTCTAAAATTTAACAAGAGAGGTGGTTATTTTTGTCATTTAACAATCGCTAGTCTTTAACCGTTAACATCCATTAGTGCTATTTACATACACATATAATTTCTAGTGTAGGTTACAATTCGAATTTTAACCAGACTATTTGTGTGTATATGTTGCTCATTTGAACATGATCAATAATATTTGGTCGCCAGAAAAAAATTAGGGGTGTCCTAATTATTCTTTGCTTTTTATGTAGACTGGCTTCTATTTTTCCTTTATCACTGCAGCCCCTTTCCTAGGACTCTAGCACGCTCCTAAGGTAGGTTCATGAATCAAGGTTGACAGCTTAATGGCGAAGGTATTGGTTATAGCCCGTTAATAAGTCTACACTCAGGCTTGTTGTTTGGGCGCTGATCCCTTACCTCTTTATAAAACGAAGTTACGAGAATTTTAGTTATGCCAATGAAGATTACGATTATTGGGGCAGGATTTGCCGCTTTAACCGCTATTAAAACCTTAAGAAAACGATCACAAACGGTTGAAATTACCTTAATTGCACCAAAGCCTGAATTTATTTATATGCCGAGTCTGATTTGGATTCCATCGGGTAAACGTAGTGCGGATGATTTGCGGATTGATCTTAAACCTTTCTTTAAAAAGCATAATATTGATTTTTCTGCGGGTCGAGCAGAGTTAATCGAAGATGCTGGACGTACAGTTGTCACTGAAAATGGAAAAATAAAAAATGATGCATTACTGATTGCGAGTGGCGGGCGTTTTATTAAAAAATTATCAGGCATTGAGCACGTGATTACTATTTGTGAGGGGATTTCTGCGGCTGAAAAGATGCGGGATCGCCTTAAAGAAATGAAAGGGGGGACAATTGCGATTGGTTTTGGAGGTAATCCAAAAGAGCCTTCTGCAATGCGTGGAGGGCCTATGTTTGAGCTGTTATTTGGCTTGGATACTCAATTGCGTCAAGAGGGTCGTCGTGATCAATTTAAACTGGTCTTTTTTAATCCTGCCCCTAAACCTGGAAAACGCTTAGGTGAGAAGGCAGTGAAAGGTATTTTAGGCGAAATTAAAAAACGGGATATTGAAACGCATCTTGGTCATAAGATGAAAGGCTTTGAAAGCAACAAAGTAATGACGGAAGGCGGTGAAATTGAGGCTGACCTTATTCTCTTTATGCCAGGAATGACAGGACCTGATTTTGCCGCACCCTCTGATTTACCACTCAGTTCAGGTGGTTTAATTCAAGCGGATCAATATTGTAAAGTACAAGGTTTAAAGCAAGTCTTTGTAGCTGGTGATTCAGGCAGTTACCCCGGCCCTGATTGGCAACCTAAACAAGCGCATATGGCTGATTTACAAGCGGTTGCGGCAATGAATAATCTATTAAATGAAGCCGAAGGAAAAATAGCAAGCCACACCTTTAAGTTTGAATTAGCGTGTATTATTGATTCACTCGATAAAGGTTCGTTGATCTTTCGTAATGAAAAACGAACCTTTTTATTGCCCTCTTGCCGCTTATTGCACCTTGCGAAGCGTTTCTTTGAGTGGTCATATTTACGCGGATACCGTAACCCATAAGTATTTTATTGCTAACGGTTACTACGGAATCAGAGACGTTACAAGTTGCGTGATTATCGAAGCTAAGTTTCTGATTCCCTAGTAAATTATATGCCAAAAAAATTAACGCGGAAGTAACTCAAATAAGGCAACAAATTCATCAGGGGATAGCGACTTTCCGTTTAAAACGATGCCTTTATTTTCAAAGTTTATATTAGCGCGGTACTGTTTGTCTGTTTCGATAAGAATCCCTTTTTCGATATAACGTGTTAGCAAAGGCATCGGTAGTTTGTCTAGCATTTCTTTAGGCACTACCACATTAAATTGCCCATTGACGATTTGTAAAAAGGCCTTTAAATCCGCTGATTCAAATGTGGTTAGGTTGATGTCGGTACCATTTCCCACATAACGACTACTGAGGTCTAAATGACTTGCTCCTTCTTTCGATGCAATATCCAACTGTAGGGTTAACTGCGTTTTATCTTTACTTAATGTATTTTGTAGAGCGATTGCAATCAGAGCAGGCAGACTATTAATTTTTTCAAGGATAGCTTGTTGCTCGGCTGGCGATATAGTTGTGCTGGTTGAATTCTGTAATGCTTGAATGTCGTTTTGTATCACTGCGATCTGTTCCAATCCCTTGGTTTTAATTTCTTTAGCAACGGTTTTAAAGGTGATGTCTGAAATATTCAAGACACCTGTAATTTTTGACAACGCAACCGTTAAAGAACCTTCTAAACTCGATGCATTGCCTTGATGCGTATCCGTTGAAAGATCAACTGCAAACTGTAGTGGTTGGTCAAAGCCTTCCATACCTTGCAGTTTAACTAAGGGCGCGGAAAACTTAATGCTGCCTAGCATTTGGTTTGCAACCCGTCCTTGTGTTTCGATATGAAAGCTTGAAGGTGATGTTGTTATGGATTTATTGTTTTCAACGGAAGTAAACCGACCAATATTACCCTCCAGCGTGCCAATTAAATTAGCTTTATTAATACTCCCTGATAAATGGATACCTTGATCTAAGCTCAATTGTGCCTCTTTTTCTTTTAAATCAATGGCTGCTATATCAAGACGATAATCAACAGTATCGTCAAACCCATGAATAATTTGTACTTGTAATGGGTTGTTTTCTTGAAATAGGGTACTGACTAATAATCTAATTTTTGGGTCAAGCCGTGACGTATCGAGTGTGGATTGAACACTCGCAATTCCAAGATGAGGCATACCATTAATAAATAAGAGCGGCCCATGCTGAATACGGCTATTAAAGGGTATATTCTTTAGTATTTCATCGGTAATTATATTTCCCGTTTTGAGCTGTAAACGGGTTTTGGCGGTTGAGGATAAAAACGATTCTTTTTGATATTCGAGTAAATCAAATTGAATTTCCATTCCTATATCCGAATAGGCTTTTTGAGTGGTTTGAATATGCTCTTTTAACCATGTTTCTGTTTTATTGCCAATAAACCAAGTGGTTCCCACCCAAGCTAAAACCAGTAATAAAATAAACCCAAACATTTTTTTCATAGTATTGAAATCTTCCTTAAAAATTAAGTTGGAGAGGTAATAAGACAGCCCATATTATAGACTTAGTGGTTAAAAAATAGCGGTTTTTATGTTTGAAAATGTTCGGCTTTCCTGACAAGGATGGTTTTGTCGATCAGCTCAGTTATAATCTTGCGCGAAAACTGATGTTTACTTGAGGACACTATGACCGTATCAAAAATCATTTATACCCAGACTGATGAAGCACCTGCACTAGCAACCTATTCCTTTTTACCCATTGTACAAACGTTTACCCAAGCTGCCGATATTGTAGTCGAAATAAAAGATATTTCCTTAGCAGGACGTATTATTGCTAATTTCCCTGAAAATTTAACACCACAACAACAGCTTGATGATGCCTTAGCGGAGCTGGGTGATTTAGCTCAATCACCTGATGCCAATATCATTAAACTACCTAATATTAGTGCTTCAATTCCTCAACTTCATGCCGCAATTAAAGAACTCCAAACGCAAGGTTATATCCTACCTGATTACCCTGAAAACCCAGAAACGGAGCAACAACGAGCGATTAAAACACGCTATGCGAAAGTATTAGGTAGTGCGGTAAACCCTGTTTTACGCGAAGGAAATGCGGATCGTCGTGTGGCAGCACCTGTTAAAGCGTATGCTCAAACTAACCCACACCGTATGGGCGAATGGTCGCAGGACTCCAAGTCACACGTTTGTGCAATGGGTGATGGCGACTTTTATTCCAGTGAGCAGTCACTCACCTTATCCAAAGCAGATGATGTCAAGATTCAGTTTACAGATTCTGCAGGTGAGACCTTGGTGTTAAAAGCATCGACACCATTAATGGCAGGTGAAATTATTGATGCGACAGTGATGCGCGTTGCAGCGCTACGTCGCTATGCTGAAGAAGCAATGCA
>JAGLBW010000108.1 GCA_023146545.1 Cocleimonas sp. | reverse complement strand
CTTTCCAGCTTATCTCAGCCCAAACATCACAAACAACCTCGATTAAAATCACCTTACCTGTTGCAGGCAGCTATTGGTTATTTGCTCAGGTTCCAACCATTACAGGCGAATTAAAAACAGACAACAATACCTCCCCATTGATGAAAATAACGGTTCTCCCCGTTAAATTAAAAACACAATCCGTTGAAATCAGCTTTTGTACCTCAGCAAAGGCAGGCACTACATTAACCTGCCAAGTTAAATACACTAACAGTGATAAAAACAATAAGCTAAGTGGTTTAGCGTTACGACTTCACTACAGTCGTTCGCAGTTAACCCTAGAACGTATCAATAGTGTGCTGTCTACAAATTTATCAACAAAAAACGCGCTACCATTGCCAGACACGCAGAATAGTGATCAAGATATAACAACGGATCAATACCTCGCATTTAAATGGCTTGATACCGTTAATGCAGCATGGCCAGGAAGTTCACTTCCCATGACACTCGTTACGCTAACCTTCAGTATTAATAAAAACCTGAACATAGGCGATACAATCCCCATTGGTTTTAGTGCAATAGAGACAGCAACAGGTTATGGCTTCAGGGGAAAGAAGCACACACTAACGGTAGAGAACAGTTGTACATTAGATATTGATAATAACGGTAAAACAAAAGCATTAACGGATGGCTTGTTAGTACTACGTTATTTATTTGGGTTTAAGGACGCGACACTTATTAACAATGCACTGGGGGAAAAGGCAAAACGTAACACATCAATAGAAATTGAAAACTATTTATCACGGTGTAAAAATATTTTTAATATTGACGGTAATACAGAAACTAAAGCACTTACCGACGGGTTGTTGATACTGCGTCATTTATTTGGCTTTAGTGGTGAAACACTCATCAACAAAGCAATTGGAGGGGGTGCAAAACGGAAAACATCAGAGGCGATTGAATCCTATTTAAATGATTTACAGTGATAACCTCTGTATGAGATGATTAAATATCATTTAATCATCTATTCATTGAAGACGCATCATTCATCTGCTCCATTATCCGATGACGAAAAAGGAGAGTGAAAATGGAATTGAATGATGGATTGCGAGATATATTAAAGGAGCATTTAGTTTGGAACAGGGCACATTTAGATTGTTTTATTCGAATGCTATTCAAGTCTACTTCATTTAAAGCAAATTAATTTATAGTGATTTTAATTTAAAAAAAATACAGTCTATACTTGGCATATGACTTATTCTTTAGACCTTCGACAAAGGGTAGTAAATTTTGTCAAAAAGGGTGGCAGTAAAGCTGAAGCTTCTAGGCGATATGAGATTGTAAGGGATACTACTTATAGATGGCTTTCTAATAAAAACCCTATTACTAAACAAAAATTTACTCGTAATCGTAAGATTGATAAAAAGCGTCTTCTTCAACGTGTGAAAGAAAGCCTTGAGGATCGATTGATCGATCATGCGAAGGTATGTGATGTGGAAATTAATGCTATTGGGTACCCGTTTAAAAAACTTGGTATTACGCGTAAAAAAAACTCAAAAATTATTTTTACCCCCTTATTCGCCAGGCTTCAATCCCATTGAAAAGCCTTTTGGAGGGTTAAAACGAAAAAGATTATAGGATAAAAATAATTCCACTTTAGAAGAGCTTATTATGTCGTATTATTAATTGTAATTTCTATATTTTTATGTGATTGATGGTTAAAGACAGTCGTCGCTGGAGCGTCTAGTATGAATTCCCACGCTGGAGTGTGGGAACTAGAGATCGTCACAGTGACGATTTGGGTGTTGCTGTAATAATTCAGGACACCCATAACTTTTAGTATTGATACAATGGATATAATTATGGGTGTTCTAAATTATTCTATTAAAAAGCATTTGTCTTGAGTATCAACAAGGAGTGGTTTGATACTCGTGTCGATTAACCGCCAAACCGCTCGTTATAGTCTTCCATAGAGGCTTTAATCACTGCGGTTGCATGGGCTTTTCCATACACATCACCAATTGTCACAGAAGATTCCTTGCCCGGTTGTAATTTATAGGTCGAAAAATAATGATGTAAACGTTCAATCATAATATCGGGTAGATCAGCAATGTCTTTTGCATCTGACCAAACATGATCGCCTTTTAATACCGCAATAATTTTATCATCTGCTTCACCATCATCTAACATGGGCAACCCACCGAGTACCCGTGCATTTAAAACGATATCCGCTCGATTAATGGGGCGCTCGGAAATAACACAAATATCTAAAGGATCTTTGTCACCTTTTGCGCCATCCATTAACGCGCCAACACGAGTACCACAGTAGGTTCTGGGAATAAAACCATACAGTGTGGGTGGCTGTGATGATGTTCGTTGTGGACGATCGACATGAAGATAGCCTGTTTTTTTATCTGTTTCATATTTTACTGAATCAAAAGGGGTTATTTCAATATAAGCACTCACAACATTGGGCACATCAATACCGACCTCTAAACCATGCCACGGGTGAGGTCTCCAACGAAAAAAGGAATCGGGAAAAGGCATACTTAATCTCCAGTTTAAAAAAAGGGCAACAGAATGAAAACTTATCTCATCCCCCCTATTCATTACAAATAGTGTCAAGGTCTATTGATGTGATCAGTAAAAATATAACCCCATAGCAACAGTATCGAATAACACCCGTGATTTTTTTAATTTATTGCTTGAAATTTAAGCATAATATTTTATGCTTAAAGGATGCTGTACCAGACACTTTAAATTGTCCAGTAAAAAGTTAAGATTAACGTCATTGATCTATAGCATCAATACAACCAAAATAAACCCAGCGACCTTCTAATTTTTTAAATTGGCTGGTTTCACAGTGCTGAATAATTTGATTTTTATCTGAGTAGGTGGCAACAAAAGCAACGGTTCCAGTATCATCGTCCCGCTTTCCTTGTTCGGTGCTTACTATTTTCAAACCAAACCATTCAATCGCATCGTGGGTTAATAACTGTTGTAGTGAAGGTCGCTTGGATTTATCCCACGTTTTAAAGACATAACGACCGAGCTGTAAGGCATAGGCTGAATAACGTGAACGCATTAACGCTTCGGCGGTAGGCGCGGCTTTACCTTTATGGTATTGACCGCAACAGGCAGCGTATTGCAATGATGATTGACAAGGACAGCTTTTTTTCAAGAGGTGCTCCAAATAGTGCTAAATTTTGGTTCATTATTTTCTAACAAAAGATAATTTAGCGCGACTATACTCTAACCGAACTTAATCTAAGTTTTTATAAAGCCATCATAAAAAGTGACAATGGTAAAGACAATATCATCAGAATAGACTATTTTAGTTGATTCAAAATAAAAAGAGACAACATCTTACTATGCTCAAGAAAACCCTACTGATTTTTTCAAGCCTTTTCTTAATTTTTGGAACCTTTCATCTCTATGCAGAACGCCCGCTACTCAAAAAATTATCAGGGAAATCCACCGCCCCTGATTTTGAGCTGATTGACCTTAAGGATAAAATACACAGCCTAAAAGACTATTCAGGAAAACCGTTAGTTGTTAATTTCTGGGCAACGTGGTGTCCTCCTTGCCGAAAGGAAATACCCTCAATGAATCGGGCATGGAAAAAATTAAAAAGTGAAGGCATTAATATGATTGCCATTAATGTTGGCGAAGAAGACAGTGATGTGTATAGCTTTATGGATAAGTACCCCATTGATTTCCAAGTTTTATTAGACCCAAAAAGTGAATCATTAGTTGCTTGGAATTTAACGGGGTTACCGACCACGTATGTGATTGCACCAAACGGCGCGGTTATCTATCGTGCGACAGGTGGTCGAGCGTGGGATAATGAAAAAATCATTAATAAAATTATTGCGTTAAAAAATAAGAAACCAACCGAAAAAAAGAAAGTCGAGGAGAAAAAAATCGAAAATGAGCTACTCACGAAAGCTTTTTATGAATTCGTCAAATAAGCTCAAGTTCATGTAACCATCGGCAGCTAAACCCTGTGTTAGTTGCCACTTACGCACCGCCGATGCTGTTTTTGCACCTAACTTACCGTCTACTTTTCCTGCATTAAAGCCTTTACCGTTTAACATCATTTGTAATAATAATTTATCTTTGTGGCTTAGGAGTTTGTCACGATAGGGCCATTTTGTTTTCAGTGGTGTTTTTCCTGTTTCCATTCCTGTTGATAATAATGATACCGCTAAACTATAACTGGCGGAGGCATTGTATTTTTTAATCATATCAAAGTTTTTAAAGGTTAAGAAAACAGGACCTAAATAACCTGCGGGGAAAAATAATTTTCCAAACTGTTTCCCTTTGATACCTTGTTTTGAAAGTGGATAAACACCCCATTTTTTCCATTCATCAAGACTTAATAAGGTATTGTCATCATAGGTTTCAGCATATTTCTGCCAATCAAACGATTTAGGAAAGGAAACTTCGACTCCCCATTTTTCACCTTCATTCCATCCCATGCCTTGCATGTAATTGGCAATAGAAGCAAAGGAATCATCTAAACTTCCCCATAAATCACGTTTAGCATCACCATCAAAATCAACTGCATAGCGTTGATATGAGGTCGGCATAAATTGAGGATGCCCAATCGCTCCCGCCCATGATCCCACCATTGCTTTTGGCGCTACGTTTTCACACACCATAATACGTAACGCGGCTAATAATTCATTTTGAGCAAATTCTTTGCGTTTGCCGTCATAAGCTAAGGTTGCTAATGAGCGAACTACGTTCATGCTACCGTAGTTCGCACCAAAATCACTTTCCATCGCCCAAATAGCTAAGATAATTTCAGCAGGCACATGGTATATTTCTGTGAGCTTTTCAAAAAAAGAACGGCGTTGTTTTAAAATCTTCCGCCCTTTTTTAATACGTTTTCGAGAAACAGTACCTTCAATATATTTCCAAATCGCGCGGGTAAATTCAGGTTGGTTTTGATCCAACCTTAACACTGTTTTGTCAACTTTTAATCGTCTAAACGCCAAC
>JAGLBW010000107.1 GCA_023146545.1 Cocleimonas sp. | reverse complement strand
CAGTAGTGTATTGTCGGGAGAAAGACCTGTCTTATACTCCCACTACCCCTATTCTTCGGGACGCATATGTGGAAACAATATTACGTCACGAATAGAGGGCGAGTCAGTAAAGAGCATCACCAAACGATCAATCCCGATGCCTTCACCCGCTGTAGGGGGTAAACCATATTCTAAAGCACGAATATAATCATCATCATAATGCATTGCTTCATCATCCCCTGCTTCCTTTTCTGCCACTTGTTTTCTAAAGCGTTCTGCTTGATCTTCAGCATCATTCAGCTCAGAGAAACCGTTAGCAATTTCACGCCCGCCCACAAAAAATTCAAACCGATCGGTAATAAAGGCATTATCATCATTACGACGCGCTAAGGGCGATACTTCAGCAGGGTACTCGGTGATAAAGGTGGGTTCCATTAAACGATGTTCTACCGTTTTCTCAAAAATCTCAATTTGTAACTTACCTAAACCCCAATAATCTTCTCTTTTAATATCCAAAGAATCGGCTAACTTTTCGGCACGGTATTTGGTATCAAGATCAGCTTCAGTGATCTTAGGATTAAAGTGCAAAATAGATTCTTTAACAGACATACGGGTAAAGGGTTTACCAAAATCATAAACATCGCCTTGGTAAGTGACTTCGGTAGAACCTAATAAATCAGTAGCAATGCCTTTCATTAACGCTTCAGTGATATCAATAAGATCATGATAAGTCGCATAGGCTTGATAGAATTCAATCATGGTGAATTCGGGGTTATGTCGAGAAGACAGCCCTTCATTACGAAAATTACGATTAATTTCAAAAACGCGTTCAAACCCACCCACCACTAAACGTTTTAAATACAACTCAGGGGCAATCCGCAGGTACATATCAATCCCTAACGCATTGTGGTAGGTTTCAAAAGGACGTGCCGTTGCGCCGCCTGGAATGACTTGTAACATGGGGGTTTCAACTTCCATATAATCTCTTTTCAAAAAGAAAGTACGAATGTAGTTGATAATCTTTGAACGCATTTTAAAGGTATTACGCGTTGCTTCACTCATAATCAAATCAAGATAACGTTGCCGATAACGTTGCTCATGGTCGGTTAACCCATGATATTTTTCAGGTAAGGGACGCAGTGATTTGGTTAATAAGAGCAAGCTATCAAGCTTAACCGATAATTCCCCTTTATTGGTTTTGAATAAAACCCCAGTTCCACCGACAATATCGCCAATATCCCAACCTTTAAAAGCAGCATAAACATCATCACCTAACCTATTTTTTTGCACATACAGCTGGATCCGACCTGACATATCCGAAACGGTAATGAAGCTGGCTTTCCCCATCACCCGTTTCAACATAATCCGCCCTGCAATACTGACGATAATCTGATGCTCTTCAAACCATGCTTTATCACGTTCACCGTACTGACGGTGCAATGTTTCGGCATAATCTTCGCGATCAAAATGATTAGGAAAAGCAATCCCTTGCTCTCTAATCGCCGCTAACTTTTTACGCCGCAAGCTAATCAGTTGGTTTTCATCTTGTGCGGTATCATTGTTTTGATTTGTTTCGCTCATTATTTTCTCCAACAACCCTTTTGTTTTATTTACTGATGTTGGTGGTCATCAGTCCATAGGCTGTTTTTTTAATGGTTTATAATCCTGCCTTTAGGCTGGCTTCTATAAATTGATCTAGCGCACCATCTAAGACGGCTTGGGTATTTCCTGTTTCTACGCCCGTTCGCAAATCCTTAATACGAGAGGCATCCAGCACATAAGATCGAATTTGACTCCCCCAGCCAATATCGGACTTACTGTCTTCTAATGCTTGTGTTTCCACATTGCGTTTTTGTATCTCCAGCTCATACAGTTTTGACTTTAACTGTTTCATTGCACTGGCTTTATTTTGGTGTTGTGAACGTCCATTTTGACACTGGACAACGGTATTGGTGGGCAAATGGGTAATTCGCACCGCCGACTCGGTTTTATTAACGTGTTGCCCCCCTGCACCTGACGCACGATAGACATCAATCCGTAAATCAGAAGGGTCAATATCAATTTCAATATCATCATCAATTTCTGGTGAGACAAACACCGCACAAAATGAGGTATGACGACGACCACCTGAATCAAACGGTGATTTTCTAACTAAACGGTGTACGCCAATTTCAGTACGCAACCAACCAAAGGCATAGTCGCCTATAAATTTAATTGAAGCTGACTTAATGCCCGCAACATCACCTGCGGAGACTTCCATTAATTCAACACCTAACCCTTTTTGCTCTCCCCAACGCAAATACATGCGTAGCACCATCTCTGCCCAATCTTGTGCTTCTGTTCCACCTGATCCTGATTGAATATCGACAAAGGCATTATTCGCATCCATCTCTCCTGAGAACATTCGCTGGAATTCAAGTTGTTCCACCGCTATTTTATGCTGATCAAGATCCTCAAGCACGGTATCAACCATTTCTTGATCGCCTTCGGCTTCCGACATTTCTAATAGCTCGTGTGTATCCGCTAAGCCTGCACTCAATTGATCAAGGGTGAGTACGATATGTTCTAATGTCGTCCGCAATTTACCCAGTTGTTGCGCTCTTTCAGGCTGACTCCAAACCTCAGAGTCTTCCAGTTCTCTGACAGTTTCTTCTAATTGTTCTTTTTTCTCATCATAGTCAAAGATGCCCCCTCAACGCGCCAATACGTTGTTGCAAATCTTTAATGAGGGTGTAAACGGCGTTTAATTCCATAAGGTATCGTGTCTAAAAATATAAAAGCCGATTATCATACAGGATCACCTAAAGATGAAATAGCACTAGATTTGATTTCTGTGAAGAACTGCTTTTTATAACGCTTTTTAACGAAAGTGTGCTTTAGCCTTTAAGCCATAATCATTTGCCTTGCAACATCGGCGGCTTGACGGTTTTCAAAAACATCGTGTACACGAAAAATTTGTACACCAGCCAAGACACCAACCGTCGTGGTAGCACAGGTTGCCGCTGCCAATTGATTGCCGCTGGGGCGTTGGCAAATATCACTTAAAAAACGTTTGCGACTAGCCCCTAATAACACAGGATAAGTCAACTCAACCACAGCCGATAAATTAGCCATTAACATTAAATTATGTTCAAAGCTTTTCCCAAAGCCAATCCCTGGATCTAGTATAATCTGTTGCGCTAAAACACCTGCCGATTCAGCTACCTTAGCACGCGTTTGGAGATAATCAACTACCTCATCAACCACGTCGATATAACAAGGGTTATCTTGCATAGTGGCGGATAGACCTTGGCGGTGCATCAAAATAATCGGTGCTTTTCTTTCTGCCGCCAGTTTAAACATGTCGGGGGAATCTTCCCCTGCTGAAACATCATTAATCCAATCAGCCCCCGCAGAAAGTGCCGCATCAGCTACCGTTGAACTTGTCGTGTCAATACTAATTAAGGTATTTTTATCAAGGTATTGTCGCAATTTCTTAATGACAGGAAGCACCCGTTCTAGTTGCAATTGCTCATCAACAATATCTGCACCAGGACGGGTTGATTCACCACCAACATCAATAATATCTGCTCTTTCAGCAACCATTTTAAGCGCATGTTGTACCGCATGATCAGGTTGAAGGTATGCCCCACCATCGGAGAAACTATCAGGGGTAACGTTTAAAATCCCCATAATTAAGGGTGATTTATTTTGCATTATCATGATCCAAAGCGTGTACGCAATCGCTGATAAAATCAGCACCTTGATAAATTAATCCTGAATAAAGTTGTACCAGTGTCGCACCTGCTTTTATTTTATCCATTGCATCCTCTGCGGATGCAATGCCACCGACACCAATAATAGGAATTTCACCCGCTAATATGTCTGAAAATTGACGAATAATCTCAGTTGAAGCGTCACGTACTGGCTCGCCACTTAACCCCCCCGCTTCATTAGCGTGTTGCAAGCCGTTAACCGCCTCACGCGCTAAGGTGGTATTAGTTGCAATTAATCCATCCACAGCATTATCCAACAACGCATGGGCTATAAAATGGACTTCATCCACACTGAGATCAGGTGCTACTTTAACCGTAATCGGCACATAGTGTTGATGTTGTTCGTTTAAACGGATTTGCTCTTGTTTTAAGGCACTCAGTAAGTTATTTAGCTCTTCCCCATACTGCAAATCACGTAAACCGGGTGTATTGGGTGAGGAAATATTCAGGGTAATATAATCAGCAAAAGGATACGCTTTTCGTAAGCAGATCAAATAATCATCCACCGCATTATCAACCGCCGTATCAAAATTTTTGCCGATATTAATGCCAATAATGCCTTGATGACCTGCTTCACGCGCTTTTTTAACCTGTTCCAGCAAATGATCTATTCCAAGATTATTAAACCCCATCCGATTAATTATCCCACGCGCTTGAGGTAAACGAAACAAGCGCGGCTGAGGATTACCTTGTTGGGGACGTGGCGTAACCGTACCAACCTCGACAAAACCAAACCCAAGCTGTGACAGTGCGACTAAATGATCACCATTTTTATCCAAGCCTGCGGCTAACCCAACCCGATTAGGAAAACGAATTCCCATCACTTCAATGGTATTGGTGTTTGATTGTTTGGCAAGTAATCGCCCCGCGCTTAACCGAGACAAAAGATTAAGACTCTTCAATGTAACATTATGTGCTGTTTCAGGAGGTAGCAAAAAAAGTAGGGGACGCAGTAATTTATAAGGAATACCTAACATAAAATAGATCCAAAATAAAAACAGGGGGACATATTATACCTGAACCTGCTATTACATTGGTTTTAAATCTGAAATATACAACGACAAACTTTATAATACTCAGATGAGAATAATTAACAAAAAAATCGGGTTAATCCTTAGTCTAAACGCATTTGTTTTGCCCGTCTATTCAGAGAGTGGCTTTCCTGCTTGTGATTTGCCGCCTGTTTTTTATTCAAAACCAATAACCCAACACCCTAGTCAAGATGCTATTTACATCGAAGCTGATACAGGCTTAATCAATCGTCGCGGGGTTTCAAGCTTAATCGGCAAGACCATTATTCAAAAAAATGACTGGGTGCTTAATGCGGATAATGCTCACTTTGATGGGCGTACTAACACCATTATGGCTGATGGGCATATTATGTTGTCCACCAAAAAATTACAGCTCAAAAGTGATACAATTCATTTCCAGTTGGACTCACAAAGCGGACAGTTATCCAATGTTCACTATCAACTCAAAAATGCCGCCAGCAACGGTTATAGCAAACAATTGATTCAACAAAATGGCTCTAAGCTTATTTTAAAAGATTCCCTCTACACCACGTGTCCACCTTCCTTACAAAGCTGGAATATCGCTGCTAAACGTATTGTATTAGATCAAGCTAAAAATGAAGGCAGTGCTAAAAATGTGACCTTGGAAGTTAAAGGCATCCCTGTTTTCTACTTCCCATGGCTTAGTTTTTCACTTAATAATCAACGTAAATCAGGTTTTCTAGCGCCCTCTGCTCAAATTTCAGAACAATCAGGGGTTTCGATTTCAACACCCTACTACCTTAATCTTTCCCCCAATTACGACATGACCATTAGTCCTGCTTACCTTGGAAAACGAGGGGTAAAAATTGATGGTGAATTTCGCTATTTAGTCAATAAACACCACGGGATCTGGGATTATGAAATACTGCCAAGAGACCAAGCCTCGAATAATACGCAACGGGATTACTTTAAAATAAGGCATACCTCAAAAGCCTCTGATAGCACTCGCTTTAACATCAAAGCAGAAGGCGTATCGGATAAACAATATTTTGATGATTTTGGAAAATCACTATCATTATCCAGCACTTCCGCATTAGAACGTCGTATTGAAGCCATTAAAGTAGGTAAAAATTGGCATTCTAGCCTTGCTTTTGTTGATTATCAAACACTGGACAACAGCACCAGATCCTATGAAAAAGTACCCGAATTAAAGTTTAATTACACGCCAAAATCATTAGCAAAGCAGGTTAATTTATCCTTTGACATGGAATTAACTCACTTTAGAAAAAGCAATGCGCCCACAGGCACACGTATTGACCTTAACCTAAAAACCCATAAGAAATTTGGTACCGATGCTATCTACTTTAAGCCCTCTCTGGGTTTGCGGCATACCTATTATGATTTAAAAAATAACCCGACAGGCAATCAACACCGCCGCACCTTAGCCACATTGAGTATTGATGCTGGGTTCTTTTTTGATCAAAATTTAACAGGGGGAAAATTAGTTCAAACACTAGAACCGCGCTTATTTTATACCTACACCCCGTTTAAAGATCAAAGTGCCTTCCCCGTTTTTGATACCGCTAAAACTGATTTTTCCACCAGCACCCAACTGTTTTCAAAAAACCGTTACACAGGAAAAGACCGCATTGGTGATACCAATCAATTAACTATCGCACTAACATCACGCCTACAAGACAGAACATCAGGCAAAGAAGTACTCCAATTTAGTGTGGGTCAGATTTTTCACTTTAAGGATCGAAAAGTTACCCTACCTGATGAACAGGTTCAAACCAACGCTCAATCCGATATTGCTGTCGAATTAAGCGGGCGACTTAATCAACGCACCACCTTTTCCACCGCTTCCTTTTGGAACCCCGTCAACCACCAAGGGACTGCAATTGAAACCCGTCTGAGTTATAAAGATGACAAACGTAGCATTGCTAATGTGACCTATCGAAGCTTAAAAAACGAGCTTAAACAACTTAACACCTCAGTGGCTTACCCCCTTAGCCAACAATGGTTAATGGTGGCAGGGATTGATCACGACTTGAAGAACCACCGAAATTTAGAGACACTACTAGGATTTGAATACCAAAATTGCTGTTGGAAAACACGTTTGGTTGGTAGACGATACTTAACCTCTGACAATGCGACCTATGATGATGCTATTTTTCTACAATTTGAGCTAAAAGGATTAGGCAATTTAGGCAATAAAGCCGATAAGTTTTTGGAAAATAAAATATATGGATATGAATAACACCACAATCGCAACACCTCCTCAATCTAAAAAACTCCCCTGTTTCATATACTCTTTGCTAGTCGTCTACACCTTATTATTTTTCCCCTCAATAAGCTTTGCCATAGAGCAACCACTGGATCGAATCGCCGCCATTGTTAACAATGACATTGTGATGTTTAGCCATGTGATTAAACAAGCAAAACGTCTCAAAACGGTCACACAAGTATCCAACAACAAGCGCCTTTTTAAACAAGCCTTAGAGCAACTTGTTTTAATTAAAGTACAAACTCAAAAAGGAAAAGAGCTCGGTATTGTCGTGGATGATGTGATGCTAAACCGTAGTATTGAAGGCATTGCTAAGAACAATAACCTTTCTTTAGAGGCGTTTAAAGTGGCACTCGAACGACAAGGGGTCGAATACACTATCTTTCGCGATGAAATCCGCACGCGCCTGATTATCAACGGACTTAAACAACGACAATCAGGGCAACGTTTAAAAATATCCGAACAAGCGGTCAGTGATTTTATTTTCTCTCAGGCAAAGCAACTGAATCAAAATACCGAATATCAGCTACAAGATATACTTATCCCCGCACCTAATGGTATCTCACTGTCACACTTTAATAAAAAACGCAAAAAAGCAGAAAAACAACGGCAAAAATTATTAGGACAAACCCTTTTTGAAAGTAAACGCTTTCCACCCAAGGATCTGGGTTGGAAAAGTAATAACGAACTGCCCCTTGCCTATGTCCGCACTTTAAGTTTAATGGGTGTTGGCGAAATATCACCCGTTGTACACAATAGCCAAGGGTTTCATATTTTAAAACTAATCGCTACACGAGGGCGTACCCAACAGCTTCAACAACAGGCTCATGCACGCCATATTTTAATTAAAGATGTCAGCGAAACAGGGAAACAAAAAGCACAAGCCTTACGGCAGCAATTGCTTAAGGGTGTTGACTTTGCAACCCTTGCTAAAACCCATTCAGCCGACACAGGAAGCGCACTAAATGGCGGTGATTTAGGTTGGACAACACCGAAAACCTTTGTGCCGCCTTTTGCCGCTGTTATCAAACAAGCGCCCCTCAAAGCGATCAGTGAACCTGTGAAAACAAAATTTGGTTGGCATATTATTCAAGTCTTAGCCCGCAAGCGCGTTGACACCAGTAAAGCCGCAATCCGCGCCTCAGCGAAAGCCATTTTAAGCAAAAAGAAAAACAAAGATGCCTATGCATCATGGCTTCAAAGCCTACGTGAAGATGCTTTTATTGAATACCGCATCAAACTATAGATACTCACAGATTAAACGTCCTAAAAACAACAATATTATAGGGTGCACTTCGTACCTCAAGGTCTCCTACAATTTTGTTGTTTTCAGTCAACGCTCGCCTAAAATTCATACCGTATGGCGAAGCTAAAATAGCATTCAAATAACAACTATAGTAGCCTACTAACATCGCTTTAATTTCTTTGATGCTACAAAAGGATACGCAATGAACAATTGGTTATTTATTATCTGCATTTTTTCCTTTTTAAGCACAAATATTAGTGCAGCATCAGGATTTACAGCACCCGTTAAATGCAATAGAAAAATAACTAGCCTAAAAGAAGGTATTAACTGTTTTCGATATCAGAATTTCGCAGCCGCTCAAAGTATTTTCAAAGCACAACTAAAAAAGACAAAAAACAAAAGCAAACGCGTACACCTTTATGCTTATCTCAGCTTTATCGCTATCAAAAACAAACATCAACAACACGTTAAAAACTATCGACAAAAGCTATCCTTGCTTGATCCCTCGTTTAACCTAAGCCATTACGCTAACTCGCAAGGAATTACACTTCCCTTGCTACCCCCTAATAAAAAGCGCACGACACTAAGCCCTGACAAACAAGCAAACATTGAAGCAACTGAGCTTTTAATAGAGAATAACGTTCAGTGCCAAGCAATAAAGAACTCCATTGATCGGTTAGAATGCCTAATGAAATAGGGAAAGCGAAAACAAGCAATATCCCTTTTTAAGATAATCCAGTTGGAAACAAAATAGACCTAATACCCGTCTATTTAATATCCTAAAATGCAAAAGGAGCCAATAGACATGAGCCTTATCCAACGATTCATATTTCTGTTTTTATTATCTTATATCCCAGCTTCATTCGCCGATGAAATTGGACTGCTCACAGGACCTAAAACAGGGACTTATACTAGCTTTGGACAGCAAATTGCCGCTATTTCAAAAAAACAAGGGGTCACCTTTGAGGTAAAAACATCAAGCGGTGCTGTTGAAAATATTCAACGCATGATGAGCAATGAAAATGCCGCTTTAGGTTTCGTTCAATCCGATGTGATGAGCTATTTATTGCAATCAAAAAAACAAAAATTAAAAGCAATCGCCAAAAAACTAAGAATAATTGTACCGTTTTACAGTGAAGAAGTGCATGTTTTAGCATCAAAAAAAATCAAAACACTACAAGACTTAGAGGGTAAACGTGTCTATGTCGGCTCTCCTAAAAGTGGAACCAGCATGACGGCGAGTAATATTTTTAATTTATTAAGTATTCAACCTCAATACGTCAAAATCCCAGTACTTACCAAAGGAAAAGATCATTATGTTCGGGCGATTGCTTTATTACTTACAGGTAAAATAGACGCTATTTTTTATGTTTCAGGTAAACCCCTTGAGTTGTTTTCTAAAAAATTAAAAACAGTGATGCAAAGTGGTGGAAAACAACTTGAATCCGTTCATTTTTTACCCTTAGATCAAGCTGTTTTATTAGATAATACCCCTTATAGTGTTTCCTCGCTTAACCACCCTGCTTATCAGTTTATTAACAAAGGGACAGACATCCCCACCCTTGCAGTGCAATCCTTATTGATTAGTTTTGATTTTTCAAAGATTGATAACCACTGGTCGCCTGTAAAAAAAGCCTATTATCAACGCCGTTGCCAACAAATTCACACTCTGTTTCAAACCATTAAAAAAAACCTCAACACACTGAAAAAAACAGGGCATGAGAAATGGAAAAAGGTCAATTTAGATCAAAATGTTGGTTTATGGAAAAGAAGTCAGTGCGCCTTATCAGGAAATAAAACCAAGCCACAAAGAACAAACCCATTCAAACCGTGTCAGAAAATAAAAGACCCTGTAGAGCAATTAGAATGCAAAATGGAATTAAGTAGCAAACAATAAGCAATATAAAAGGCTTACACGCTCTAAAACTTCCTCAACATTAAAAATAAAAACCTCTATACTCTCATTGAGGTAGACATCAATAGCATTATGCTAATCCACATAACCAAACCAAAGCCCCTGTATGAAAGACGAAATAATTACACTAAAAAAAGAGACTTACACTGTTATTGATTCACTCAAAAGCGGAGGGCAAGGTAATATTTGGCGTGTGCGTCGTCATAGCGACGATAAAGTGTTGGCAATGAAGTCGGTTCTCCTTTTTCGTTTAAAAAACAATTACAAAGAATACTTAACACAAACCCATATCACCAACAATCAAGAACGTCTACAAGGTGAAATCAACTTTTTAACCAGTCTCACTAACCCCAAAGAAAGCTTTATTGTGCCTTGTTTAGATACGGGGTTTATAGAAGACAAAGAATATGGCGCAATGCCCATTTGGGTGATGCCATTATACGGTCAAACTTTAGAAGATAAAATGCTACCTTATCCCAAAAATAGCATGCCACCTTTAGTCAGTGATTGTCTTAAATGGATGAGTCAAATTGCACTTGCTCTAAAAACAACACACGCTTACCGTAAGAGTGAAACGGTGATGATTCACCGTGATGTTAAAGCTGCTAATATTATGCTGGCCGATAATGGTGATGCCCGTTTAATTGACTTTGGCATTGTGCATGAAACCTTAGTCGATGAAAACACAGGAACACATTCCTACTCAACAGAAAGTGGCGCACCCGAACAAATACTGCCAATACAAAATATTGCAGGTAAAAATCGCTATGCTTTGGGCGCGCATTCTGATCTTTACGCCTTGGGTACGGTTATTTTTCGCCTATTTACAGGTGCACAGACCGATGCACAACTTAGGCTCAACTCCAAAGACACGCTTGGGGAACACTTTAAAATATTAGACGATGATAATACGGGTTTACTGGGAGAAATTGGTGGTCTAACCGATAAAGAATACAAGTTACTCTACAATGAAATCCAGTTTCGTCTTAATGATGAACAGATGGAAGAGGATGATGGCAGAACACTCATTAGTAGTAGCAACAACCGTAATGCCTTGCCCAACCCACCGTTTATTGCAGAATCCATTGCTGATTTTGTACGTCAACTCTTAAATCCAGACCATCAAAACCGCCCCAGTGCGGATAACACCATTGAATGGTGCAACACCTTACAACGTGCATTAGCCCCAAAACTAACACAGCTTAAACTGATCCTAGACCCTCAAGACATCGAACCCAATAAACCCCTTCGTATCACACTGGTTGCCACAGGTGAAGGGTTACCGATTCAATCTGAATGGCTCAACCTCAGTCAAAATGGCAAACCCTTGCACGGGGTACTGGACACCTTTACTAAAGTCCCTCAACACTACGGGTTTATCAGCACCAACGAAGCACGATGGAGCGCGTTGATCCCCTTTCATGAAAAGGATGAAGTACTCAGTCTTTCTGCCGAAGCCTCTCTCAACGACAAGGAAGTTTTAGATACGCTTGATATTAATATTGCAGAAGCCCTTCGTAAAAAAGATTCAGGGGGATTAAAACTGGTGGGCATACTCGGTTTCACGGTGCTTTTAATTGGCGGTGGAGTCTATGCCTATCAATCATTATCGCCATCCAAACCTTCGCCTACCCCAGCAACAGGCACAACACAAGCACAGCTCCCGATTCCATCCGATAACACCTCCCCTGCTGAAACGATTGATCCTTCCATCCCACTTTACCCGTTAACCATCAAAACCGATCCGCCTGCCGACCGTATAAGAATTCTTAATATTCGTCCTGTTTATCGTGAAGGTATCCAACTCGAAAAGGGACAGTACCGTATTGAAGCCAGAAAACGGGGCTACCACACCCTGCACCACACCATTTATTTAACCGATAAACAAGCTGTTTTCAACTACACCCTACACCCTATTTATCCTGAGCGTTCCAATAATCAAACTAGCCCAACCGAGACCAATGAACAAAAAAATCGAGACGCTCAACTTAGCGCAGAAGCGGAAAGAAAAGCCCGAGAAGAAAAAGGACAACGCGAAAGCGTGATAAGGGAAAAAGCATTCACCGAACGACAAATCGATGAAGCAAAAGCACAAAGAGAAAAGGCACTCGCCGAGAAAAAACAAGCAGAGATAGACGCAGAAAAAAAGGGGCTTGAAGCCAAGGCAAAAGCATTGAAAGAAAAAGCCTACAATGATAAAACACAAGCAGAAAAACGAAAAGCCGCCGCCGAAGAACAGGCTTTACGCGAAAGAAACGCCAAAATCAGAGCTGATGCACTAAAACGCTGGCATGCACAACAAGCGAAACGAAAAGAAGAGGAAATCCTTCGACAAAAAGCCCGCCAAAGAGAAGCCGCCCGTATACGTGCAGAAAGAGAGAACGCTAACAAAAACAGCACCCCTAAAATAAATAACCCACCCAACAATGCACCGATTATTGAGAACAGCCAAGAAGGCTACGAACATCAACACACCGACCCGCTTGATGATGGCTATATTAGTGGCGAAGAAAGCGAGTCACCTTATCTAGAAGGTTATGACATTGATCAAGAAGGTGATTTTGATGATTGGTAAATGTTTGCCCTTCTTCAGCTAAAAAAATCATAAAAAACACGCTGACTATTTTGACGTACACTGGGATATTTAAACCTAAAATATCCCAGTGTACGTTCAATATTAATCTCGGCCTATCAATAGAATAACCTCATGATATTATAGTATTGTTGTCTAACAATACTTCAGGCACAATTAATTAAGCGGCAACAGCAATCGATGGCGAGGTTTCATGCTACATTTGATAACTCACCGCAGACAGTAACGCTTGTAGGCCTGCGGCGGTGCTGTCTTCTTCCATTGCACAGCCGTAAGAGATGACACCCTTTAGTTCGACCGCGACAACCGCGAGCGCTATTGCTTGTGTTCCTGTCTGCATTGCCGATTCATCGTAATGCATTACCTCCAGATCTAGCGAGTATGCGGTTTTGATAGCCATCGCTAAGGCTTCAAAAGCCCCTTTCCCCTTACCTTGATAAGATTCGTTATTGAGCTGAAAGCCCAATAAAACCTCTTCTTTTTTCGCGTTTAAGGTATAAGACTGCAATGTCCATTCAGGGGTAACGGTTACAAAATGCTGTTGAAATAAACGATAAATTTCGGCAGATGTGATTTCTTTCCCGCTGATTTCAACGGCTGATTGCACATAAAGACTTAACGCGGCTTGTATCCATCGGGGCAAACGGATTCCATAATCCCGTTCTAAAAGAAAGGCAACGCCTCCTTTTCCTGATTGACTGGTAATCCGTACCACTTCGTCGTATTCTCGTCCAATATCACGCGGGTCAATCGGTAAATAAGCGACTTCCCAATGGGTTAATTGATGCTGTTGATGATAATGGGTTGATTTTTTAATTGCATCCTGATGACTCCCTGAAAAAGCAGTATAAACCAGCTCGCCCGCCCACGGGTGGCGTGGGTGTACGGGTAATTGAGTACACTGTTCAATGGTTTCAATAAGGTGTGCCATATCACTCAAATCTAATTGGGGGTCAATGCCTTGTGAGTATAAATTCATTGCCATGGTTACAATATCCATATTACCCGTACGTTCGCCATTGCCTAATAACGTACCTTCGACACGATCCGCTCCCGCCATAATAGCTAATTCCGCCGCGGCAACACCACAGCCGCGATCATTATGTGTATGCACGCTAATCTCTACCTGATCACGCGAAGGAAGGTGCTGACAAAACCATTCAATTTGATCGGCATAGACGTTAGCGGTAGCCACTTCTACGGTATTTGGAAGATTAATAATCACTCGTCGCTGTAAGTTATCCGATCTCCAAACCTCAATCACTTGTGTACAAATATCCACAGCATACGGCAATTCGGTCGCGCTGAAGCTTTCAGGGCTGTATTGAAATGACCATTCCGTTTCAGGGTATTTTTCAGCTAAAGCTTTGATTTTTCTAGCCCCTGTTAAAGCAAGCTCAATAATGCCTTGCTTATCTAGCCGAAAGACCTGTTGACGTTGTACTCTAGAGGTTGAATTATAAAGGTGTACCGTCGCCTTTTTTACCCCTGCTAACGCTTGATAACTGCGGGTAATTAATGCTTCGCGTGCTGGAGTAAGGACTTGAACGGTCACATCATCAGGAATCATATCTTGATCAATTAACAGCCGAATAAAATCAAAGTCAGCTTGTGATGCGGCAGGAAAACCCACCTCTATTTCTTTAAAACCGAGGGTAACCAATAGTTTAAATAACCGTGTTTTTTGATCAATACCCATTGGCTGTGCTAAGGCTTGATTCCCATCACGAAGATCTACACTGCACCATTGAGGCGCTTTATCAATAACACCGCTTGGCCACTGTCGATGAGGTAAATCAATGGGTGCAAAGGGGCGATATTTTTGGTGGTTAAACGACATAAGGTATTCCTTTATTGTATTAGTTATAAGGAATATTCTATGCAAAGCGTCCGACAATAACTTTTCTAAATCAATGCTTATTGAATTGTTTTTAGCCTATTATTCCAATAAAATAAACTAAATTAGCAGAACTCACCTTTAGCAATCCATCTTATGAAAAAAAACATAAACCTTGACCGTTTCGATATTAAAATCCTCAATGAATTACAAAAAAATGGCAGTATAAGTAACCAAAATTTAGCCGATAGCATCGGATTATCAGCATCACCGTGTTCTCGTCGAGTTAAACAGCTTGAAGACTCAGGCGTTATTGAAAGCCGCGTCACGGTATTGGATCGAAAAAAACTAGGCTTAGACATTACTGTGATCATACAAATTGGTATGGATCGCCATACCAACGAACGCTTTACAGCTTTTGAAGCAAAAATAAGCCAGTACGAAGAAGTGATCGAATGCTATTTAATCACAGGACAAGCTGCCGATTATATGTTGAAAGTCGTTGTCCCTGATATGCAGGCTTATCAACACTTTTTACTTAACCGCATTACACAAATAGCAGGCGTGAGTAGTGTCCATTCCAGCTTTGTGATGCGACGCGTCATTGATAGCCATGCCTTGCCATTAGCTTATTTATAAGCTTTACATTCTGCTGATTCTATTTAGGCTGCTTACCTTTTAAGGTATAATAATTACAATTAATAAT
>JAGLBW010000106.1 GCA_023146545.1 Cocleimonas sp. | reverse complement strand
TCCTTACTGAGATGGGAAGTGTAATATCAGGACTTTAGTCCATAATTTGAACCCACTTGCTTTATCTGATGGTGGTTGCGTTTTAATGGAATTTATTGGCCGTATAAAGAAAGAAGAATAGACAGCACCACTACCAAACACGTTATTATAGTCGAGGGTGCTTCAAGGATAATGAATTAGAATAACTTGAAAGCCCTTCACCCCTCAATCCTCAAAGGAAATATCATATGATGAAAAAACTAGTGAAAACAGCGTTATTATCAGGATCAGTTGCCATTACACTCTTAGCAGGTAGCTCTGCGACAATGGCAGCAGAACAAACCTATGTATCAATTGGAACGGGTGGGGTAACAGGGGTTTATTATCCTGCTGGTGGTGCTATTTGTCGTTTAGTCAATAAAAAACGTAAAGAAACAGGACTTCGTTGCTCTGTGGAATCAACGGGTGGTTCTGTTTTTAATATTAATGCGATCCGTAAAGGTGATCTGGAAATGGGCGTTGCGCAATCTGATTGGCAATTCCATGCCTACAATGGAAGCTCTAAGTTCAAAAGCGCAGGGCCTTTTAAAGATTTACGAGCTGTCTTTTCTCTTCATGCAGAGCCTGCAACGTTAGTTGTCCGTGCCGACTCTGGTATTAAGGAATTTAAAGATATTAAAGGCAAGCGCGTTAATATTGGTCAACCTGGATCAGGAACAGTGGCTACTTTTGATGTCATCGCTAAAGCTTACGGTATTAAACGTTCTGATTTAAAATTAGCGGCGGAGTTAAAATCATCAGAAATGGGTAAAGCCTTATGTGACAATAAGATTGATGCTTACTTTATTCTTGTTGGTCATCCTGCTGGTTTAATTAAAGAAACAACGACAACTTGTGGTGCTAAAATTGCAGATATTCATAGTCCTGTGATTGATAATTTAGTGAAAAGCAAAACCTATTTCCGCTATGCATCTATTCCTGCAAATATGTACAGAGGAACCCCTACAGCGGTTAAAACCTTTGGTGTTGGTGCAACGTTTGTGTCATCGGCAAAAGTACCTGAAAAAGTGATTTATGAAGTAGTAAAATCAGTATTTGATAATATCGATAGCTTCAAGAAATTACACCCTGCATTGAAAAATTTAAAAGTTACCGAAATGGTGAAAGATGGTCTTTCTGCGCCACTTCATTCAGGAGCAATAAAATATTTTAAAGAGAAAAAATTACTAAAGTAACCTAACCCATCTATAGTGTTTCACATCATTTGCTTACTATCTTAGTGTTACTGAAACTGATATTTAAGCAGTGAAGACCTATAGTAAAAAGCGAGATTTATATCTCGCTTTTTTTATGGTTGGAGAATTTAAAACGCATTAATGGAGAGGGATATGGTTGATCGATCAGAGCAGATTGATGGTAATAAGTTACAGGAAATGATTGCTGAAACGGATACAGGCGCAAGAAATCCTAAAGGTTCAGTTGGGGTATTACTGTTTTGGACTGCCTTTGCATGGGCTATTTTTCAATTGTGGATTGCCTCTCCCTTTGCTTTTATGTTTCCCGAATACATCCCCGTATTGAATAATACCGATACCCGTTCAATTCACCTTGCGTTTGCTCTGTTTTTAGGTTTTCTAGCTTATCCTGCCCTTAAATCTTCCCCACGAGATAGCATTCCCCTTCACGATTGGATGATGGCACTTGTTGCGCTTATCGTAACCCTCTACCTCTCTGTTTTTGCGCGTGAATTAGCTGACCGTTCAGGGTTGCCCACTACGCTGGATTTAGTGATTTCAGGGATTGGTGTTGTCTTGGTGTTAGAAGCCGCAAGGCGAGCATTAGGCCCACCTTTAATGATCATTGCGCTAATTTTTTTATCCTATGTTTTTTTTGGTCATTTAGCCCCTGATGTCATCGCTTGGAAAGGGGCTTCCTTTTCGCGGGCAATGAGTCATTTATGGTTAACACAAGAAGGTGTGTTTGGTATTGCTGTCGGCGTTTCAACAGGAATGGTCTTCTTATTTGTGCTGTTTGGATCATTATTAGAACGAGCGGGTGCAGGCAACTACTTTATTTGGGTTGCTTTCACCCTACTCGGTCATTTAAAAGGCGGACCCGCGAAAGCCGCCGTCATTTCATCCGCTTTGACAGGGCTAGTTTCAGGTTCTTCTATTGCAAATGTGGTCACAACAGGCACGTTTACCATTCCGTTAATGAAACGCGTCGGGTTTTCAGCAGAAAAAGCAGGGGCGGTAGAAGTTGCCTCATCAACGAATGGACAATTAACCCCGCCTGTTATGGGCGCGGCAGCTTTCTTAATGATTGAATTTGTTGGAATTAGTTATATTGAAGTGATTCAACATGCCTTTCTTCCTGCCATTATTTCTTATATTGCTTTAGTTTATATCGTTCACCTAGAAGCCTGTAAAGCCAATATGAAGGGTTTACCCCGCCGACATAAAAAAACGGTTCTGCAACGTTTATTAACCTTTATGAGTGTTGTGATTGGGATGCTCGTTATTTCGTTAGCCATGTATTATGGTTTGGGTTGGTTAAAAGGTGTCGCAGGAGAAGCAACTCCTTGGATCGCAGGTATTTTATTTATTATCGTCTACATTGCATTGGTCAAATTAGCGGTTAAATACCCCGACCTTGGGCGCAGCGATGAGATTAATGAGCTACCCGAAATCGGGCCGATTGTTCAATCAGGCTTATACTTCCTGTTACCCGTCGTCGTCTTAGTCTGGTGCTTAACGGTAGAACGTCTTTCACCTTCACTTTCAGCATTTTGGGCAACCGTTGGCATGACCTTTGTATTATTAACCCATAAAGCGTTAAAAGCAGTTCTACGGGGTGAGTACCAACCCTTACTACGGTTTAAAGACGGTTGGGTAGACCTTAAAGAAGGCATGGTTGCAGGGTCACGCAATATGATCGGTATTGGTATCGCCACCGCCGCCGCAGGTTTAATTATTGGTACGGTTACCCTAACAGGCATTGGTTTAGTCATGTCAGAATTTGTCGAGTTAATCTCAGGCGGCAATTTAATCATTATGCTGATCTTCACCGCCCTAATTAGTTTATTACTCGGTATGGGTTTACCCACCACCGCCAACTATATTGTGGTGTCCTCTCTAATGGCTCCCGTGATTGTATCGCTCGGCGCACAATCGGGCTTAATCGTGCCTTTAATTGCAGTACATCTGTTTGTGTTCTATTTTGGCATTCTAGCCGACGATACGCCACCCGTAGGCTTAGCCGCTTATGCCGCCGCCGCGATATCAGGCGGTGATCCCATTAAAACAGGTATTCAAGGCTTTGCTTATGATATTCGTACAGGGATCTTACCCTTTATGTTTATTTTTAATACTGAGCTGCTAATGATTGGGATTAAAGGGCCCTTGCACCTTCTCTTAGTCATCGTTTCAGCAACCACCGCCATGCTGTTATTTGCCGCCGCCACTCAAGGCTGGTTTTTAACCAAAAGCAAGCTTTGGGAGTCGGGGCTATTACTCCTGATTACCTTTATTCTATTCCGTCCTGGTTTCTTTATGGACATGATCCATCCTGAATTGCGCGAAATACAAGCGACTCAAATTTATGAAGTAGCGGGACAACTGCCTGATAAAGCACAAATCAGACTCCAAGTTCTTGGACAGACGCTTGAAGGTAAAGATGTCGATAAAATCGTTATGTTACCTGTCGGTGATAAGAGTATAGGTGATGGTAAAGAACGTCTGGCACAAGCCGCAGGTTTAGAGCTTCGTATCGATAAAGGAGTATTGTTGATTGATAATATTGTCTTTGGAGGAGCGGCTGAAAAGCAAAAACTTGATTTTGATTGGGAAATTGCCAGTGTTCAAGTAAAAAATGAACGCCCCTCAAAACAATGGTTCTATATTTTGGCAATATTACTGTTAGGGATTGTATGGTTCTCACAAAAATATCGGATTCGCAAACACTCGATAAACGCTTAATATAATAGGACTATTTTACATAAAGAAGTGCGTATTTAATTTGATCGTTATCAGCCGCCCAACGTTATTTAAAATCTTTGAAAATAATACTGGATTCATGGCACGTTTTTGATTATTCTACGCGCTCTTTAGGAGAGGTGGCTGAGTGGCCGAAAGCACCGGTTTTGAAAACCGGCGAGGGTTTGTAGCCCTCCCAGGGTTCGAATCCCTGCCTCTCCGCCATTATATGTAAATATTCAGCTAACCCACTCTGCTTAAATTTCCTTTCATTCATCCAGTGCTAAAATAATATCCTCTATTTTACCTCAATAGTTATTAGGATTTTCCCATAAGCCACCCTACATAGCTCCCCCGTATCCCTACATCACTGATTTATTTAAACATAAGTAGTTAACAGGGTATTTATAATAAATACCATCCGTTTGACAGCTATTCCCAGTCCTTATTTAAAACAAAGGAAGACCGATTAATTATCCCCGTTTGAAAAAACAATCCTACTCTTTGGGTCGCGTGTAGCAATCATAATATAAAATATAAAGCGTCATCATGAAACC
>JAGLBW010000105.1 GCA_023146545.1 Cocleimonas sp. | reverse complement strand
TTAACGACAAAGCAACCCGCTCTGGTTTACACCGTACACTGGTGCGTTATGATCTATCAACCCTCAATAAAATGCGTAAAGCACTGGAAGAGGCGAGTGGAGAAAAAGCCCCTACAAAAAGTGTTAAGGACGATGATTCTGGTTTTATTCATAGAGACATTTAGCGGTTACTTGCAACATGGAGCCTTATATTAGCTTGCTTAACCTTTCCGATATAAATAATATGATCTGTTTTTTGATCTCGTCCTATTGCTACGCTAAAAGTAAAGCCTGATCCAATTTCAATTTTATTAAATTGAATGGGCGTTTCTTTCTGTGACATGAAAGCCCTAAGTTTTTCAGCAATGATATTCGCCATTTTTTTATTGTCTTTAAACTCAGGGCTATCATAAATCAGCTTGTAAAGGTTTTGGTCTTCCTTAATAAAACCATTAAGATCAAACATAGCATCTTTGTAATATTTTTTTTCTCCTAACTCTTTTATTCCTTTTTCATATAATGCAATTTCTTTCATTAAACCTGATTTATTAATATAGCCTACACTGGTCAATGTATTGTCTTGGGTTATCAATGCTAATTTATTGCCACTAATTAATTGAGGGAGTTCTTTTATACCTTTCCAGTCCTTAATATGAAATTTATGTATTTTTTTTAGCGAAGAGTAACTGTCATTCTTTTTTATATTGATGATCTTTATTGATGTCTGGTACTTTTTAATATCATGAATGGCAACGTTTATTACCTTGTTACTTTGTTTAAAGTCATTGGATCTGATCCCTATTAATGCGCTAACATTATTATTTTTCATAATGTTAGCATATTGTGAATCATTATTAATTAAATAACGCTCGATAATTTTTTTCATACTGCTATTGTACTCCTCATCAGATGAAATATTTTTTGGCATTATTATGCTTGACGCTATTTTTATGGGTTGTTTCTTGTTTTTTTCTTCATTTTGTTTTATTGCAGGTAAAACTGCTGTTAGGGTTATTTTATTTTCAGACGGGTTTGAAGAAATCATAAAGCTATTATTGATAGAGATAATAGAAAATGTTGAAGCAAGTAGAGCAGTAGGAACACCTCCAATTAAAAACAATTTCTTTCGAGAGAATGCTTGTTTTATTTTTTCAGAGACATCAGGTTTTTGATGTTGTTTTTTTATATGAAAAATATCATGGGTAATTTTCAGACTAACGATGTTATGAAGTAGGTTAATAATATGCTCTGTTTTAACCTTAGGCTCTTTCTTTTCTATCCGTAGAGGGATAACAGTGTGGTCTAACCTGCCTTTTATCCTTGATAATATTTCATCAGGGTTTTCATCATAAGAACGAATCTTAGACTTTACCTCTTCTGAGCTCATTTTCAATATTTCTAGAAAATCATCATCCTCATAAAGTTCTGCATATTCTTCACAAATAGGCTCCACTTTTCTCTGTTTTGGGGAATATGATGTTGCGCTTGAATTAGTCAATAAGGATAAAAAGCTCATTTTCCTCCCTCCTGTAATTTTTTTAAAATGCGTTTAAGTGCGGTTTTCTTTACATTAACTTCCTTAACCGTTATGCCAAAATAAGATGCTAATTCTTTAGGTTTGCTTCTACCATTGATTAATATTTCTTCTGCAAATCGGATTAAATCTTTTCTATTATTAGAAAGGTAGTTGATTATTTTTTTAAATTCAGATAGTGCGGATTGTTGGTTTTCCTGATCAGATGGTTTTTCGTAATTTAAACCATTACTGTTTATTTGCGAAAGATCCAATATAGGCTGTTTTTCATTTTTTTTTAGGCTGAGAAAATCGGTTTCTCGCTTAATGGTATTGGTTTCTTTTGAATTGGCATGATTAGATATAATGCTCTTAGCACACCCCATCAAGTGATGAAGTAGCTCTGGGCATTTTTTTTCATTCCAAGGACGCTTTCCTGATAGTGTTTTCTTGATTGCCTCATGAGCAATATCTTCTCCTGTCATTGTAAAATAAAGGATTGTATTTTTATTGTATCGGCTCACTTTCATTCTGCTGTAAAGGTATAGCCTGTCAATAACATCATCATTTAATTCTTTTATCGTATAAAGATATAACTGTCTAACCTCATCATCACTTAAATGGCCTTTCGGTAACGACATGCAATAACTCCTTTTATAGGGTTTACGTTACGAATAGGTTGTAGCTTATCGATTGTACTAAATATCATTAATCCCACCACAAACAACTCTTTCTTCCCTTTGTATGCTGATGGTAATGTATATTTTATCAGCATAGCTAAATAAAATTGTTTTGAATATTTTATGCACTAGGAAACGGTCTTTTAATATTCATCAAAGCGATGAAGCTGTTTATCATTTAAGCTATTGATTGCCATTATTTTTTAGAATTTAGGTTGTTGCTTCTGTTGTTAACCTCCTTCTATTTTTCATGGTGTAATAATTGTATTTCAGCATCCTCTATTAATGCTTCTTTGTGATCATGAAGGTAGTTAATGAGGTTTTTAAACTTTAAGAAAGTAAGTTGTAGCTCATCTTCGCTAAAATTAATTTCATCATTGTCATGATATTCTGTATCGGTCCTATTTAACTGATGATGAATAGTCTGTTTAACATGAATAGCTAAATGGACAAAAAGGTTAGGACACTTTTCTGAATTCCACGGTGTTTCATTGGAGAGTGTTTGATAAATAACATTATGTATAACTTCCTTTGCTTCTATGTTTGTTTTAATGGGCTGTTGTTGTAACGCGCTTATTTTTTTATGTGTATAAAAATACAATTGTTCAATAATATCATCTGTCAAATGATCTTCTGCTGAGAACATAAAATAACTCCTTTCAGGAAACCTATAAAAAGTTTAAATATAATAAATACGTCTATTTTAGGCATATTATCAGGTATTAATTGATAAGGGTTAAGTTATGTGCTGTTATCTTTCAATAAAATTTTCATCACCTTGCCTATTTTTAAGGCAGTTAGATATTTATTAAGGTTGCTTTAAATAGTACACCCTTTCTTTATTATGCTGACAAGTTCCCTTATTTAATCAAAGAACAAAAAAAATATTTATTTTTTTTGTTCTTTGATTATTTTGCTAAGTTTATAAGCATACCTTTAGTTAATAGAGCATATTAATCAAGGTAATTAAGTGAAAGGTAAGTATTATGTTATCAGAAAAAATAAAGAAAGGAATATTAGGGTTGGTTTTTATTGTTACAATGAGTGCTTGTGCAAACAACTCTTTTGTGGTTAAAGATAGATTGAATAATCAACAAGTTCAAGTAAAAGAACAAACAAAAAATCACAGCGGATTAAATACTAACGATATTATTAATACGTTGCTTTTTGGAGTGGTGATTTTAGCTATTAGTAAGGTTGATAATGGGGTTAAAATTGTTGAGGTTATTGGAAAACTGGTTTTGAGGGATAAAGAAATAAAAAGAGGGATGCCAAGAAGCGATGCTTTGTAAAGATTTTCTCTGAAAATTAAGGGGTGGGTAAGAAGATCGCTTTATGTTTTTCTGTTTTCTTTAAATTGAGGCAAAGGGTCTGTAATCTCATACCAATGAGCGCGATAGTCGGTAAAAACATGAGCATCAGGTTTGATTGGTGTATCAGAATCTAATGTGCCCAAGGAAAATTCAATGATTTCTCTCGTATCATTGGCAGGAACAAAAATTAAACTGGAGCCACATTGTTCGCAGAATTTTCGTTGCGTCCCGTTTGGTGCAAGGTAAGTTTTTAGGTGTTTTTTCCCTTTTAGCCAATGAAAATTAGCGACTTGGGCTTCTGCAAAGGTTGAAAAAGCGGCACCGTGAAATTTGCGACACATTGAGCAATGACAATGCCCCATTTGTGATTCAATTTTATCGACTGCATATTGAATCAAACCACAAAGACATTGTCCTGTGTAAGGAAGTTGACTGTTTTCATTATCCATAATGTAAGCGTGGTTCCAATGCCACTTTTTCTTTGTTGAGTTATATTTTATGCCAAACCTTAAGCATTTTTCCTTTCTTTGTCGGTTTGAAAACTAGCTTAGTTTTAGAGCAAGTATAGCTTCCATCAGCAAATCCTTTCGACCACTGACTATCATTAAACGGCATTTTTGGTAAGGGTAGGGTCATTCCGCCCATTTTCATAACACCTGCTACCTTAATGTTAAATTTACCGCTTTTCATGGAAAATGTTTGATTATTAGTTGACCAACTAAAGTAGCTTTCTCCTGTCATATTGATGGTAGCGCTAACGCCTGCGGTTTGGTGCATGGAAAAGGAAAGACGGTTGAGTTGGTACTGTCCTTCTCCTTGTGGATTAAGTTGCATGGTTAGCCGACCTGTTATACGGTTAATTTTTTGCTTTCCTGAGCCTTCAAACTGTTGTTTTAATTGTCCTGAATCAGGAGTCCATTGACCCACTAAACATGGGTCAATATCTGCTGTTGCTATACTCATAAAGGGCAATAATACTGCGCTTAGAATGCATGTTCTTTTTATTAATTTAAACATTGATGTAACACCTCATTTTTATTGTTAATAGCTTTTGATGAGGTATTAAATCTACACAGAAAAACGAAGAACAAAAGTAAAAAACTACCAAGACGATTATTTTTCTGACTAATTATCAATGCTTTTTGTTATCGCTATAACCGCTACGGCTCTAGGACAGCCACTTAGGATAATTGCTTGGCTTTGGTTTCCATGACGGACTGAACTAAGGTTTTAAGTTCAATATGGTCAATTCTTTGATCTGTTCCTGAGATTGATTCAAAGTTATTTTTTTCAAAAATTTCTAGCAGGTTAAGGGGAACTCTTTCTATGAAGCGTTGGTATTCATCTTTGGTCATCATCGGTTCATGATCTAAAAACTCTAAATCTTGAGCAATACGGTGTAATAGTGCGCGTTCATTCTCAATGGTTAGGGCTTCCAGTCGTTGAAAACTTTGATTGACTTCGCCTAAAATTTCAGTGAAATCAACTTTGCTTTGATCAGCATATTGTTGCAAATTGGTGCGAAGTGTTGTTAGCGCAGCAAGCTCATTGTGTAAGTGATCATTATTAATTTTTAATTGGTCAATGGTCTGTTCCATTTCGACTCTGTTTTCAGCGAGTCGATTGTTTTCTTCTGTAAATTGCTCAACTTTATTGGCAAGTGTTTTGTTGTTGTCGGTAAAATGTTGGTTTTCTTCTGCGAGTTTGTCATTTTCTTCGCCTAATGATTCAACTTGCTGCTTTAATGAGCCTAATAGGCGAATATGCCATGTGGCGAAGACGCTAGAGAAAATAGCAATCAATAGAAAGGGAAAGACAAGGAAATCAACAGCAAAGGTGCTGATTAAGGTAATTAACCCGAAGACAGCAACACCTAAAAAGAGAATGCTGGGGAGGTTGGATAAGGGGTCACTTAATAAGGTTTCACGTAGGTTGGTTAAAAAGCTTTTTGGCGATAGTTCAGCGGGTAAAGCAGGAGTTTCTGTGCTTGTTTTTTGAAGGTCACTCATAATTAGTTGGTTGTTTTCAAAGGTTGGTGAGACGTTAAAAAGATGCTTTAACGTGGTTTAAAAGGTAATAGTTGGCGTATTTTAGGTCAAGAGGGTAGAGAACGCTGATTATTTTAGATCTAAAAAGGTTTTCCATACAGGATCAGGATTCCATGTGTCGAAAATAGGCATTGGAATATTAGTTGGCGATATATTTAAAATACGGTGTTAGTAGTGATAAAGAAAAGCAGAAGCACGCCAGCTAAAGGCACAATGTATCCCTATTTTTTTCCCTTGTAAAACGGTCATCAGGTCAAGAAATAATTTAAGGTGTGCTTTTGTAGGGGCATCGAAGGGAGCTGGAACGTGGAAATAATTCATGCTTGCTTCACTCACAATACCGCCTTCTTCATACAGTGCATCGGTTGAGTCGTGTAGCGCAAGGTTGATCCGTGATTGAAACCCTGAGGTTGCAATGGCATCAATTTGAATCGGGGTAGGTTGTCCTGAGCTACTAATGTCTTCATTGATCACGGTGTAATTTAAACAGTGTGACACATCGTTTAGTATAGTGGATTGATTTTTTTTCATTTTTTATTCATCCAATAAAAGATGTACCCAATGTTTTACAGGGGTTTTGGTACGTTCTTGTAAGTGGGTTTGACAGCCAATGTTGCCTGTAACAATCATTTCAGGTTGGTCAGCTTCAAGGTTTTTAATTTTATTATCACCTAATTGTGTAGATAAATCGGCTTGGAGTATGGAATAGGTTCCCGCAGAACCACAACAGAGATGACTATCTTTTATTGCATTGAGATGATAACCACAATCTGTCAATATTTTCTCAACGATTCCTGTTAGTTTTTGTCCGTGTTGTAAGGTACACGGGGGATGCCAACTAATAGTTTTAGGTACAGGGGAAAAGATTAAATAATCTTCAGCCGCAATGATTTCGGATATATCTTTACATAAAGAGGAGATACGCTGGGCTTTTTCGGCATAAGCAACATCATTTTCCAAGTATTTACCGTAATCTTTGATCATTACACCACACCCGCTAGCGGTGGTGACAATAGCTTCTGCACCTGCTTCAATTTCTGACCACCATGCATCAATATTGTGCTTCATCATGCTCAAGGCATCATTTTTACGGTGAAGGTGTAAGCTTACCGCACCACAACAGCCTGCTTTTTTTATTTTAACCAGTTGGATTTTGAGTTTGTCTAATACTCTGGCTGTTGCGCTGTTAATATCAGGTGATAGAGCAGGTTGTACGCAACCATCCAGTATCAACATGCGTCGCGGGTGGGTTTGTTTTGACCATTTCCCCTTGGATACTTTTGACGGTATTTTTTTATAAGCACCCTTTGCAAAAATAGGGGCAAAGACACGTCCTATATTTAAAAAGAATTTAAATCGTTTAGTATAAGGTAGTACATTTAATAGGGCATCTTGTACAAAACGTTCTTTTAAAGGGCGTGATTTGGTTTTTTCTTCAACAATGTGTCGTCCTATTTCCAACAAACTGGAGTAATCGACCCCCGATGGACAGGTTGTTTCACAATTTCGACAGGTTAAACAACGATCTAAGTGAGTCCGTGTTTTGTTGGTGACTTCGCTGCCTTCAAGGACTTGTTTAATAAGATAAATTCGTCCTCTAGGCCCATCATTTTCATCGCCTAATAGTTGATAAGTTGGGCAGGTTGCATTGCAAAAGCCACAATGGACGCAACGACGTATAATTTCTTCGGCTAACTCACCTTCTGCTGTTCGCTCGAACGCATCTGTTAAATCGGTTTTCATTCATTATTCTCAAAAAAGCAGGATTTTAGAAGAAAAATTTCAGCCTCAAAATGCACTATTATTTAATTTTTCATCCCAGTAATAACACACTTAAACAGTAAAAAAGCGTTAAAGTCCAAGGTATAAACGCCCTGGATTAAATATATTTTGTGGATCAAGTTTACGCTTTAGACTTTTATGTAAAGCAAATAACTCAGGGGCTAAGATTGGAAAAGGTGGCACTTCGGGCAGTTGTTTTTGACCATGAAATAAGGTGGCATAGCCCCCAAAACGCTTCGCTACACTACGAATAATATTGGCGGGAGCATTGTTGCTAATCCAACGCTGTGCGCCACCCCATTCAACCAGTAAATCCCCTTCAAAACGTGCAATAACAGGGGTGTTGGCAGGTAGGGATAAGCGCCAAAGCGGTTTGCTGATCCGTTGAAAAAAAATGTGTTGATGATTTTTTATAGCTAACCAAAAGGCGACATCATCCGCTAATACTTCAGCTTTTTCCACGTTCAAGAAATGAGATTCCACGGCATTTAAGGTGATTTCTGTCCCTGATAGTCGAACGTATAATTTACCACGGTACCATGTGGTTGCTGACATAGGAATATGGTCTCTTCGCCATTTTTGACTGCCTATAAAAGCTTCTTTTTGGGTGCGTTCTAATACGTAGGTGATTTCTTTTTCGGGTTTGGGTAATAAACGTAATGAAACGCTCAAGATAGCACCTAATGTTCCCATCGAACGTACCATTAAACGTGACATATCGTACCCCGCCACATTTTTCATGACTTGACCACCAAAGTGAACAATTTTACCTTCACCATTGATCATTTCCACCCCTAAAATGGCATCACGAATTGAGCCACTAAAGGCACGTCGAGGCCCTGAAATACCTGCTGCCACCACGCCGCCAATGGTGCTATTAATCCCAAAGGAGGGCGGTTCAAAGGCAAGCATTTGTTGATGACTGGCTAATAAAACTTCAAGGTCTTTTAAGCGTGTGCCTGCCCGTATTGTAATGGCTAATTCGCTGGGGTCATAGTCCAGAACACCCGTGTGTTTTTGAAGATCAAGCACATTGCTGGTTTGTACTGCAGGTCGTCCATAAAAGGCTTTAGTATTGCCCCCTTCAATCCTTAAAGGAGAATGTAAGTCGAGGGATGATTGGACTTGTTGTTGCAATTCAAGGCTGCTATCTCTACTGGGTATTGCGCTCGGCATAAGGTTAAGTGTCATAAAATTAAAAAGATCTAGAAGCGTGGAATTTCAGGATGGGGTAATTCCCCATTGTGAACATGCATTGCACCCAGTTCAGCACAACGGTGTAAGGCGGGGACAGCTTTGCCAGGATTAAGCAGTTCGTAGGGGTCAAAGGCATGTTTCACACTATGAAACTGTGTGAGTTCATCTAGATTAAATTGGACACACATTTGGTCTATTTTTTCACGTCCTACGCCATGTTCACCTGTAATAGTACCGCCCATTTTGACGCATAACTCCAAAATGTCAGCACCAAAGCGTTCCGCTTTTTTGAGTTCACCTCGACGATTGGCATCAAATAAAATTAAAGGGTGAAGGTTGCCATCGCCCGCATGAAAGACATTGGCAACCCGTAAATCGTATTTTTCTGAAAGCTCATTAATACGTTTTAAGACACTGGCAATATTTTTGCGTGGAATGGTGCCATCCATGCAGTAATAATCGGGTGATATTCGTCCAACCGCAGGAAAGGCTGCTTTACGTCCCGCCCATAGTTTCGCTTGCTCTTCTTTTGATGATGCCATCACGACCGTTGTTGCATTCGCTCCTCTTAGCGTATCGGCGACAATACTCACTTGTTCGTTCAGTTGCTCTTTATTACCATCAAGCTCACACAATAAAATAGCTTCAGCATCTAAGGGATAACCTGCATGAGCAAATGCTTCTGCGGCTTGAATAGCAAGGCGATCCATCATTTCTAAACCCGCAGGAATAACGCCTGCTGAAATAATAGCGCCAACAGCATGACCCGCATCTTCAATATTATCAAACGCCGCCATTAATACTTTGGTCAACGGAGGCCGTGGTAATAACTTAACCAAGACCTCGACAATAATGCCTAACATACCTTCTGAACCCGTGATCAATGCCAGCAGGTCGTAACCTGGCGTATCTAAGGTGTTTGAACCTAGTGTAATCATTTCACCTTCAACGGTTACAATTTTAACTTCTAATACATTGTGTACTGTTAAACCGTATTTTAAACAGTGAACACCGCCTGCATTTTCAGCGACATTTCCTCCAATAGAGCAAGCAATTTGAGAGGAGGGATCAGGTGCATAATATAAACCATAAGGCGCAGCCGCTTCGGATATAGCTAAATTACGTACTCCTGGTTGTACCCGCATGGTCATGTTTTCATCGTCGATATCCAAAATATTATTGAAGCGAGATAAGCCAAGGATAATCCCTCCTTCATCAGGTAAAGCGCCCCCTGATAAGCCTGTTCCTGCACCACGTGCAACAATAGGAATGCGGAGGCTTTCACACACGCGGACGATCTTTTGAACTTCTTCAATCGTTTCAGGTAACACTACCGCAAGCGGCAAACATTGGTATGCTGATAGCCCATCACACTCGTACGGTTTTAAGTCTTCTTTATCTGTTAAGAGGTGTTTTTCTTCCAATATCTCTCGCAATGCGAATAATAAACTATTATGGGATTCTAACTGAGTATTCATAGGCAGGTGATTTTATATGCATTTGTTATTAGATACACTAACAAAATATCGTAACAAAGGTAAAATAAATGACGCAATCTGTATTACAGATTTTTGCTATTATGATAGGAGGAGCCGCTGGTGCAACTCTACGATTTCTTATTTCCAGTGGCGTTTATACCCTATTAGGGCGTAACTTTCCATATGGCACATTAGCTGTCAATGTTATTGGCTCATTTCTAATGGGGCTACTAAGCGTTATATTAGTAGAGCGACAGGATGTAGATCCACTATTAAAATTGGGTATTTTAGTTGGTTTTTTGGGAGCCTTTACCACATTTTCTACCTTTTCGATGGAAACATTAACGCTAATAAATCAAGGTGCTTTGTTACGCGCTTTATTTAATATGGTTGGTAGCGTCGTGATCTGTATTGTAGCGGTATGGTTTGGTATGGTCGTTGCTAAACAACTTTAAAAGCACGCCTATTTTTTTGCACAGGCTCCTATTTTAGAATAACGATTAAATCATAAAGAAGATAATATGTTAGATATAAAATTATTAAGAGACAATCCCGAAGCTATTGCTATTGAGCTAAAACGAAAAGGCTATCATTTAGATGTTAAAACCTTTACAGAGCTTGAGGATACTCGAAAAAAATTACAAGTCGCGACACAATCTCTGCAGAAAGAACGAAACACACGTTCTAAATCTATTGGGCAAGCGAAAGCAAAAGGAGAGGATATTAAACCTTTGTTGGCAGAGGTTGCTAACTTAGGTCATCAATTAAAAACAAAAGAACACGAACTAACCAAACTTCAAGCAAAGATTGAAACCCTTGTCAGAGAAATTCCTAACGTATTACACCCCTCCGTTCCTGATGGAAATGATGAAGCAGATAATGTGGAAATTGCTACGTGGGGAGAACCCACAGCTTTTGATTTCGAAGCCAAAGATCATGTTGATTTAGGGTTGCCCAATGGTTGGATGGACTTTGAAGCCGCTGTTAAATTAACAGGTTCTCGCTTTGTCGTTATGCGCGGTGCAATGGCACGATTACACCGTGCTTTAATTCAGTTTATGTTGGATACACATACCACCGAACACGGTTATACCGAAGTTTATGTGCCTTATATGGTGAATCAAGAGAGCTTGTACGGTACAGGACAGCTCCCTAAGTTCGCTGATGATTTATTTAAGTTAGATGATGAACGTGAGTTTTATCTTATTCCTACCGCTGAAGTTCCTGTTACTAATCTGATTCGTGATGAAATTCTTGATGCCGATACACTGCCAATGAAATACACCGCGCATACCCCTTGTTTTCGTTCGGAGGCAGGTTCTTATGGACGTGATACACGGGGGCTTATTCGTCAACATCAATTTGAAAAAGTGGAGTTGATTCAGTTTGTCAAACCTGATGAGTCTTGGGAAGCTTTAGAAGCCTTAAGGGGTCATGCTGAAACTATTTTGCAAAAATTAGCACTTCCCTACCGTACTGTTATTCTCTGTACAGGTGATACAGGCTTTTCTGCTCAAAAGACCTATGATTTAGAAGTCTGGTTGCCTGGACAGCAAAAATACCGCGAAATTTCATCGTGTTCTAATGTCGGTGACTTCCAAGCTCGCCGTATGAAAGCACGTTACCGTAACCCTGAAACGAATAAACCTGAATTTTTACATACACTCAATGGCTCAGGTCTTGCTGTAGGACGAGCATTGGTTGCGGTGATTGAAAATTATCAACAAAAAGATGGTTCTATTCGCATTCCTGATGCCTTAAAACCTTATATGGGCGGCTTGGAGGTTTTAAGATAAAATAAATAAGAAAAGATATAAAAATATACTTGACAGTATTATCATATTGCTTCAGAATTCGCGCTTCTTTTAGCACTGGGGCTATAGCTCAGCTGGGAGAGCGCTGCAATGGCATTGCAGAGGTCGGCGGTTCGATCCCGCCTAGCTCCACCAGAAAGTGCAAAAAAGAGTGAGGAAAAAATGATTGTTACGTTTGGAAAGATCATCGCTTACATTGGTTTATTTATTACTATTGTAGGTTTGATTTTCGGCTTTGGTATTATGTTTCAAGATACCAACGACGAATTAGCTAAACTATTTTTTATGATTATTCCGTTTGGCTTTGTTTTATTCTTTACGGGTATGTCGACAGTTGTTTTATTCTCACCGAGAGAAAGTGAGTTGGGAAACCGCTCTGATCTTAGTAAAAAATAGCGTTGACGTTCGGTCGCACTAAGCTGTGTCCCCATCGTCTAGTGGTTAGGACACCGCCCTTTCACGGCGGTAACCGGGGTTCAAGTCCCCGTGGGGACGCCATTTTTTACCAAAGAAGTTAGTTTATGAATACACCTATGTGTCCCCATCGTCTAGAGGCCTAGGACACCGCCCTTTCACGGCGGTAACCGGGGTTCGAACCCCCGTGGGGACGCCATTCATAATCTCGTGCTGATCGTTTAGATTCAGAAAATAATAGTCATTATTATCCCTTATTTAGTAAATTAAAGACTGCCTTTATGGTGGTCTTTTTTTTGTCTGCTGTATTAGGTTCCGTTGATGTTTTCGAAAACAGGTGTTTTTTTGATATAAATCACTCATTTTAGGTCATAAAATGAGCATAGAAAGAGCCACTATTAGCGATCGAGAAGAGGCGCTAATCTCTCCTGAATTATTGACAGTACCTCATGTAAAAATTGGAAATTTAGATCAGTGTCGGAAATTTATTAGTGCTCTTTTGTGGCGCTTACGAGGGGGATTGAATAAATAGAGGAAAAATGTCATCAACTTATTTTTACAACGATAAAAATGCACCAGTAGCCTCTGTTTTGCAAATGGGTACTGCTGTTGCTATACGCTATCAAAATAAAATTCTTTTGGATCATCGAACGGATGGTGAGTGGGGATTAATTGGTGGAAAGCTTGATATTGGAGAGTCATTGGAAGCGTGTATTCGAAGGGAAACAAGGGAAGAAACAGGGCTTGAATTATCATCCCTTATGCTCTTAGGTCTTTTTTCCCATCCTTCACGAATTATTGAACGGGATAAAGTGGCGCGACAGATAATAACGGTGTGTTTTAGTGCAACGAGTGATTATAAAAGTAAACAAAGGATTGTTTTAAGTGATGAGTCGAAAGACGCTTCTTTTTTTACTGAGGACGAAATAAAAGAACGATCTATTGTTGCTACCCATTCGATGATTATCCCTTATTTATTCAAACCTAATCTTTACCCTATCTTAGAATAGCAAGGTGTTTAGCAAGAAAATTCTGAGTGCTCACTTCATGGTACTGAGTGAAATGAGCGAATCAGTTAAAGGTTAACGTGTGTTAAGGGCAGCTTATATTTATATTCATTGCTGTATACAGTTCATCATCCACAAGGTGGAGACAGTGAAAACAATACAAGGAAAGATGAAGGCGTACCCTTTCACTTCCATCCTTGGATTGTGTAGTGATTAAATCAACGAGAGGATGTGATTGTTCTCTTATTAACGTTGTAGCATAAAGGTAATGTACTCCAAGCGGTTTATTTTTTCGGACAAAGAAAACATACCAAGTAGCGTAGTAATAAAAATAGCCAAAGCAAAGCCATAGCCATAGAAAGCAGGCCCTAGGAAAATACTGAGTGTAGAGAACAATGCATTTAAAACAAACAACCCAAAGGATAACCAAAACGCTTGCTTTAGTAAGTTAAAATAAAAGAAAATATTGAGCGTTGCCAAAAATAACACCAGTACGGCGGTGGAGAAAAGATCAACATAATAAAGATGAAGGTACAGTGAGGATAAACCTAACCATTGAATAATATCGTTTGCCATCACAAAAAATAGAATCAGTGTAATGCCTTGAATTTTAATAATTTCAAAGTAAGCATTGCGAATACTTTGGGTCATCTCTGCCCGTTTTTCTTCAATAACCTGCAACGTTTCACTGTTATTAACTGCATGATAATAAGTGGTATAGGTTTCTACAAAATCGGTTTCAATACGTAATAAAAAGCTTGCCATGCCTGGAATAATGGAAAGATAGGCGAGAAAGATGGGGAGGTCATAAATTATCGAAGCCCGTAGTACACCGTTAATACTGTCGGATGTTGAGGGCGCAAACCAAAAAATCCATTTGTCTATCCAAACCCCTAAATTAAAAAATACACCAATAAAAATCAAAATAAGGTAGATGTTTTTACGTTTTAGAAAGTCAAAACGGAACAGACGATCCATTGTAAATTCTTGGAGAATCATAACCAGCAAGGAGAGAAACAGCAGCACATGCCCCAGTAAAAAAGCCAGCAACAAACCTTGTGTACCCGATGATTTGAGCAGTAAGGAAAGCAGGACGATGAGGCTATAGGTGACAAAAAATAATTGCACAATCGTTTTATAACGTCGCATACCTGCAACAAAAATAATGGCCATCCAAATATTGCACAACAGTACAAAGTTGATCAACATTAGCAAGTTGTAGAGAAAGTCGAGAGGTTGAAAAAACAACAGCCACAACAGAACCGAAAGCACTCCGCTCAGCACCGTTATCAGCATTAAAGCCGCCATAAAATTTGGCAGGATGAGATGCTTGTTTTTCATGTAAATTTGATCCGACATGAAGCGGGTAAAAATAAGCTGTAATAGACTACTCAAGATTAAAGAGAGTGACATGAGCCATGTGACTGAAACCAAAAACTCATTCATCCAAAACAAGCTAGTGGATCGACTACTAATACCGAGTACCGCAACCAGCATAATACCTAAAATAGATAATACCCAAGGGCCTGAACTAATAATGCCCGCATAAGCATAGGTTTTAAATAGCCCAAACCAGCTATCATCCTTGAGTAATTTTTTTAGCTCAAACCCGATTCCAGCCATTATTTAATACCTTATGATAGAGTGCTTGATAATTTTTTAAGAAGATTTCTTCGCTATAGAACCGTTCGACCCGTGCCATTGCATTTTTTTGAGCATGATACCAACGCTTCTCATCATTGAGTAACTCAGCCGCCGCGGTTGCGAGGGCATAAGGATTGGCTAAAGGAACAATTAGACCTGCTTCCCCTAACGCTTTATCTTTAGGCGATTCGCCTTCTACCATGCCGCGACAAAAACCAACATCGGTTGATAATGTTGGAACACCTGCGGCAAACCCTTCTAAGATCACTAAGGGCTGACCTTCACTAATTGAGCTAAGGGTAATTAACCCTGTTTTAGGTAAAATATCATCAATATTTTGAAAGCCTAAAAACTTAACCTGTTGCTCTAATTTTAATTGCTTAACTAACGCGTGGCATTCATCTGCATAGGTTTCATCTTCTTCTTCAGGGCCAACAATCCAACCTTCCACCTTAGGGATCATTTTGGATAAGATGCCAATAGCATGGATATAGGTTTTAATATCCTTAATCGGTACAACGCGCCCTAACAAACATAAAACAGGTGGAATCATGTCACCACGTCTGGCGCGCAGGGCTTTAAAGCGTTCTATTTTTACGCCATTAGGAATAACAATCGCGTTTTCGGGCTTTGCACCCAATTCAATTTGCTTTAGACGATTTTGCTCATAAAGGGTAATGGTCACCGTGCTTGCGCCATAAGTAAGCTGCCCTAAAACCTCAAAAAACTGCATCCAAAGTTGACGTAGATAACTCATATGATCATCCAAACCTGCTTTGAAATTTCGGTTGAGTTCCTTAATCCAGTTGGCTTGATATAAGTCGATTTGGCGTTCTTTGGTATAGATGCCGTGTTCGCTTAGGATTAAGGGTCGATGATGAATATGCTCTAAAAACATTCCTAAAACACCCGCATAGCCTGTTGAAATAGTATGGTAGCAACCAGCATCAGGTACACCTTTAGCAATTTTCAATAAGTTCAGTATCGGGCTGTACATTGCTCTTACCGTCCAAAAAAAATCACTAAAGGATTGCTCAGGACAGTTTTTACGGTAACTTTCGGTAATCAAATCCCAAACTTCAGTACTGTAAAAAAAACCTTCTAGTTTGAGTGATTCATCCTTGAAAAAGCGTTGATTAATACGCGGAAAGGTTTCCAAAGGCGGTAATGGTTTGCTATCGGCTAATAATTGATACAGTGTTTTTAAATCACTGAGCAGTGCTTTATCCAGCGGATACGGTTTAGGTTCTTTAAGTTCTAAACCTTCATTAAGAAAGTGTTTTTCTAAATGACAAACGTTTTCAGGTAACTCATAACGCATTTTTTTATAATGCTTACGGCTTGCACCAATAAAAACTAAAGCAAACTGGTAATTGGGATGACCAATAATCAGTTGATGCACCCAGCTTGATACGCCTCCTCGAATATAAGGGTAAGAGCCTTCCAATAATAAACAGATGTCAGCTTTTTGAGGTGTCGAGTTCTTTTTTGATGAAGGGCTATTAGGCATATTGAGGGCGGTTGGTGGTTGTAAGGTATTACATTAAGCGTAGCATTTAAGCGTGGGAATAAAGACGTTCCAGCGGAAAACCAAGCGTTACCGCTTTGATTTGTGCCTGTTGTGCTTGCTTATCTTTTCCTTGATGTTTGAACAGCTTACTTAAGGTATAAAAAGCATCAGCAGAATGTTTATTGAACCCAATCGAGCGAAGGCTGTGGTATTCTGCTTGCTTAATCAATGTCTCGTTATCTTCAGACAATAAGCCAATCTCAAGGCGGTGTAGATAATCTTTAGCAATGGCGAGGTGTAATTCCCCTTTCTGATGTTTTGGGGTGTTTTCCAAGCGTTCCAGCTTATCTTGTAATTCATCTTGTAGTCGTTCTTCCAAAGTTCCTTTAAGGCTAAATGCCATTAAACGCGCACTTTCAAAAGGACTGCTCAACGCTTCCTTCAATAAGGTATACGCTTCTTTATCAGGTAGATGGCGTGAAGCAACTAATAAACGCAAGTAAGTATTATCGTCTAAGGTAGAGATAAGATCGTGAGTCTTCTTATCTTCATTCAGATAGTGTTGTGTTGAGGTTTCAACGTATTGGATCACCTTATTCTCATCTTCTGCTTCAGGTTCAATCCCAATACCAGCTTCAATTCCTTTTTTTCTTAATATTTTTCGATGACTAATAATATAAAGTACCAGTCCACCAATCACAGGAAGGAAGAAAATAAAGACGAATAGCATCAGCCAAACTTGCACAGAACTCAGTAAAGGCTGTTGCCATTTTTTACTGATCCAATAGCTGATAAATAAAGTAATCACACCATGAGCAACGCTAATTAAAAGTGCCTGATTAGAAAAGGATGGAAACCAAAGCAGTGAGAACAGCAATATCTCGACAACAATAAGAACGATCAGGCTAATAGATAAGATGGGCATGATCAAACTCACTAATACGGTCTAAATATTGTTTTAACTCAAGCTTTAAATCTTCTTTTTCAAAATGATGCGGGTTGAGCAGGATGCTTGCCTCATTAAAATTATGCCCAAACTGTTTGATAAAGGTATTCTCTAAATTTCTTCGCCATTGTTGGGTATTATTTTTATTAAACAGAGGAAGTAAAATAATCAAGGTGGTTTCTGTTAGTTTTTTTAGTGTCCAAATACGGTTAGCTCCCCTGATTTTAGAGGAGAAAAAAGTCTGGTAATCTTTATCTGTCGTTGAATTGGGCAGGCTAATACTGACTAAGGTTAATGAGGTGACGGTATTTAATACAATATTGACCGCCGTTGATATTTCTAAGGTCAATATTTTGGGCTGACTAATGCTATGCTGACTATTACTGAGTCGATTGGCAACGTAATTACATAATAAAACCAGCAAATTAAGATTTTGATGTCTAAATCCAGACGGTGTCATTCGCACCACAGCTAAAACACCCCATAAACGTTGATGATTATCGACCAGTGGAATACCCGCTTGGAGTTGAGAATCTTTGAGTAACGGGCTACGGTTAATCTGAATGGCTTTTTTACTGCGAATCACCACTTTTAATAAGGGATCTTGGTGTAAGTTCATTGGCACAGCACCAATATGAGTCAGTGCTTTAGGGACAATACCCCCCTTATTATTCATCGGATAAAAGGCGGCGGATTCGAGCCACTCGTACTGCTGTAAAATATCCCGTAATTTGTAAATCACACCTTCTAAACGCTCTGCTTTAGTTTGGTCTTGTGTGCAAGTCAGTTCAATTAAGCGTAGAGACCCTGTTAACGACTGCGTTGTTGTCACTAATGCTTCTTCCAGTTGGCTATAAGAAATATGTAACAGTTGTAACGCCTGCTTTGAATGTACCGCGCTTTTTTGCGTTTCTAAGAGCTGTTTAGTTTGTTGCTCACTGCGTTGTTTCCAACGTTGTATCATTTCGCCGACCAATAATATAAGCAGTAAAGTACCCGCTAAGATTTCTAGAGCATCTGAAAGTAGCGTGGGTTGGTAAAGAAACACATAGCTTAAACAAAACAGACTTAATACCGCCAAACTAGCGATGCCATACCACGTTGCATAGCGTGAAGTGGTGAGGATAGGAATTAAGATAATCCAAGGAAAAGCAGTTTGCAAAAAGAAGGCATCCTGCCGTCCTAATGACCAAACAATAAAAGGCACAATAATAGGCAACAACAATATTTCTAGGATCGCTGCTAGCGGCGTTTTCTGATTAAAAAATAGGGTGTTGATAATGAGCCTTTTTATTAAAACGGGTGGTTTAAGGTGTTCTACATTCCTTGTGTATCTATTAAATTTTTAGAATTCACTACAGTAAACATCTTGTTTGATGACTGGTTTTTTGAAGTTTAAAATTTAATTGCTGAACATCTATAGTGAAAAACACGAAGAATTATTACGAGTATGTCCGTTTTTTACATGATACTTTCTGAGTTTTTTAATATTGTTTAAATATCTTCATTGTTGTTAAATTGCCGTTTTTCAACGGTCGTCAGTATGTCTATATCATTTTATAAAGACATACTGATGTGGGATGAATGCGATAATTTTGAAGATAAACTGTAAAGTTTATAGGCTTTGTACTTTATCCTACCCCCCTAAAACTTAAGGTAGATTTTGATTATTTAACGCACTATTGGTAAACAACGC
>JAGLBW010000104.1 GCA_023146545.1 Cocleimonas sp. | reverse complement strand
AAAAGTGAAGTCCTGCTTTGTTGGTGGTACAACCTTGCAGGGCGATTTTTGCTGAAAAAATACCGCTCACTAAATAAAGAGACATTAAATCAGACACCAAAGAGCATAGAACGCTTTGCACCAATAGTCAAAAAAAAATAAGCTATTACTTAGCGTAGTGGTGAGAAGGGATGAAGATCCATTAAATTTCCATGGTTGTCGTGCTGTAAGGTGTGCTGAACTAGGAAGCGTATCAGAATCACTGTGGAGGATATCATAGACAAGATTGAGCGTGATTTGATATTAAATAGAGTCGCTTCCAATAAAACCATTTTGGCGCGATTGTTTTGTCATTAATAAAAACACCTGTTTAAATCCAGATGTTTTTATTAATGATTAAAACAGTGAAATCGAGTAATGCGTATAGTATTATTATTTTAAATACATTAACGCTAAAAAAATACCTTTTCTTTTGACTTGTGATTATCCTAAGGTAATAAATTTACGAAAGGCTCGAAGGTCAAGAATGACAATATGCTTTTCGTTAATATTAATTTGTTCTGATTCGACTAAGCGTTTAAAGGTTCGGGACAGTGTTTCGGGTTTAATTGAAAGGCGTGATGCAATAACGTGTTTTGGTGCAATTAATTCAATTTCTATACGACCTGTTTCAGCTTCAATACCATCTAATAAATACACCCCTAAACGGTGTGTTGCATTATGTAATGTGAGGCGATCAACTTCACTTAATAAACTGTGAGTCCGCAGACTTAAACGTCCCATTACGGCAAAACAACTATCAATTGATGATCTTAATTCGTTAATATAGGTGGTTGCATTAATTTTAAATAATAGGCTGTCACAAATGGCAAAACAGTTCACGGGGTAACCAGAAAACTTCCCAAACACAGCGGCTTCCGCAAAGCTGTTGCCACTGTTAATAATCTCAATCACTTTCTCGCCCCCTTCTGGCGATAAGCGGGTCAGTTTAAGCTGTCCTTCGAGTAAAAAGAAAAAATCACTCACGGGTTGACCTTGCTCAAATAATTGTTGTGCTGTTAATAAGCTCACTACACGGGATTTTTTAATAACGCGCAGGTAACTTTCTTCTGATAAGTCAGAAAATAAGGAAGTGGAGCGTAATGTGTTTTTTTGTGAGGGTGTCAGCGTCATGAGTACGGCCTTTCTGGGATTGATCATCTATTTTACAGAATTAATCATTATTTTGAGTAAAAAAATTGAATGTTCTTTGTCTAATTTTAGGTGTCGTTGATATGTTGTCGCTATTCAAAGCATAAGCAGGTGGACGGTATGAGCGATCAACACACCCTAGGTTCGAAAGAACCGAGGTTTTTAAGGGTCGTTCTTAGGGTTTCATCTTTTATTCCATCGGCAATTGAAGCAAGTTCACCCGCAGATTTTGCCGAGATACGGAAACATTTCTCTTTTGGCACTTCAATGACTTGCTTTTTCGGGGTAATCACTTTAACTTTTACCTTTTTTAAGGTAGTGAGAAGCTTTTTGTTAATATATTGAGCAATGATAGGTTCTTGAAAACGGAGTTGATTCGCAAGGCTTGAATTATCAGTCATCAAGGTTAAATGATTTCTTTTTAAAACAACCCAGAGTGTGTGTTGATTTCGATCAATTTGTAATAAGTTAGCAACATTGTCAGATAAAGCATTTAATACTTGTAAGCGTTCTGTAAGCTTTTGGTTAAGTAATTGTTTTGATTTCTTCATCGCGGTATCCAGTGGGTGACTCAATGTTATGAAAACGACAATACATTCGACTAATACGCTATGTTATCGAGCTTCGGTAACATGAACGCGACGGGAAATGCTAAATCAACATTAAGGGTGTTATTGTATGGTTTATCAGCTAGTGGCAACTCTACGCGAGTACGTGCGGTAGAGGAGCAACACCATCCGATGGATTGTCGTACGTTTATTTTTTGATGGTGATAATGTTTGTCAAGGTTTATGGGGTGATTTAAGTTTTCTGATGATGATCGCTCAGAAAATATTCGACGAACTGACAACGTTATTTGTCGAGGCAAGCGTGATTGTTTTGACTGCGTTTATTTCACCTTTTAAAACCGACCGTGATGTTGTCAGAAATCTTGTTAATACGAAAGATTTTATTGAGATTTATTGTCAATGCGACTTAGCGGTTTCTTTATTACAGTATGAAACGGGTTGATGCTACAGGTATCTATTGCTTTAATTAATAATTAAAACAATCACTTGGTGATAAATTATTGATATTAGAATAACCCTTTTTAGAAATAGTGTGTGTAAAAAACGACAGACCCACCTTAATCTTCGATCAATCCTAATCCTAAGTGAAACGTAAATTATGTCAAGCCTCATTCTGTTCAACAAACCCTTTGGTGTGTTATCACAATTTAGTGATCCTACAGGTCGTGAAACACTTTCTGATTATATCCAACACAAAGGTGTTTATGCCGCAGGACGTTTGGATAAAGACAGTGAAGGATTGCTCTTACTAACGGATGATGGCACGTTGCAACACCGCATAGCTCACCCTAAACATAAAATGAGCAAAACCTATTGGGTCTTAGTTGAAGGCAAACCATCAAACGCGCAGTTACAACAACTGAGAGAGGGTATTCTATTAAAAGATGGGATCACGCGACCTGCAAGGGTTAAACAGATTGAAACACCGTACTTGTTATGGGAAAGAAACCCACCAATACGCTATCGGAAAAACATCCCCGAAACTTGGTTAGAAATTACGATATCAGAAGGAAAAAATCGCCAAGTCCGACGCATGACCGCCGCGATAGGTTGCCCAACATTGCGTTTAATACGTTATCGTATCGGCTCTTGGACAATTGATGGTATTGATAATGGTGCTCATCAATTGATCAACTCATAACAACGCCCTCTTCATAAAATTAACCTACTTCCAAGGAAATCAGTTGTTATGTCCGAACGAAAAATTGAATTTGATGCCGAATGTTTTGGTACTGTTGATAAAGAAACAAAAGAAAGTTGCCGAGCGTGTGATTACAGCAAGCAATGCAAAACCTTTAAACCAAAATTAACTGAATTAAAAGAAGGTGCAGTAGGCGATCATTTAAAAGCAGAGCAAGATAAAGAGCAACGTATTATTAATAATAAAAAGCGCAAACGAAACCAACTTATCATTTCTTTCGTTCTGTTTATTATTTTAATTATCGTTTTTGTTCAGGTATCTAAAAATAACTAGCTTTAATACGCGAGCCTATCGATAAACAGTCGTTTGCTCTACCGTGTTTATTTTTTATGCTTTTTGTATAAATTTTGTCTTGACATTACTAATCAGTAATACAGTGTAAACAATATTATAAAGCAGATCACCCCTGTGTATAATCAATACCTATTAGCTGAATTAGTAGAATATTTACGCTTTGGAGTGGATTGTTATTAGACCTTGGTAAGGTAATGCATTAATCGCTCTAAATTCACAAGATTTATAAGATAATAAAAAATATGAAATTTTTGCTTTTTACAATACTTTTTCTGTTATTCCTCAATACCAGTGTTCAGTCGAAAGAACGCGATGAATTAACAGAGCAACAAAAACAATTTATTAATCTTTTTTATGCGGTCAAGAAAGGTAAATCTGTCAATATTGACTCGATGCAGGGGTATGTGCTGTACCCTTTGTTAGCCTATGAAAAAATACGGCGTAATGTGGGAACAGTATCGAATGAGGAACTAAAACATTTTATTGATCAATACAGAGGCTCTTCATTAGCCGATAGCTTGTGGCCGAGCTTGATGGCACGTTTTGCGAATAAAGGGCTGTGGTCTGAGGTTAAAGCAATCTATGTTTTAGGTGAAGGCGGTATTGCTACGCGTTGTTATTATTTACAAGCGTTATTGGTGTTAAATGAGTCGGTTGAGGCGACTAAAAAGAAGGCGGAGACGTTATGGTTATCAGAAAGTAACCGTCCTTCACATTGCAATGGTTTGTTTAAAATTATGAAAGCAAGCGGCTGGCTTGGCTCGGATAAGTACTGGCAACGGATTGATTTAGCCATGACAAAAGGCAAAACAAGACTGGCTAAACAGTTGTCAAAACAGTTAAGTGCTAAAGATCAACAACGGGTTGCATTATGGGTGTTGTTTAAGCATAAAGCAGCCCGTTATTTGAAAAATAAAAGTACGCTCAAATTGTTATCAGGAGCACACGTTTATGATCAGAAAATTTTATCCTATGGTATTAAACGTCTAGCACGTAAAAACACTAAAAAAGCAAGCCAGTGGTTACAGCACATTGAGAAAACAGTGCCTTTTAATGTCGAAAATAAAGCAAAAACGCTGAGTTATATTGGAATGCAAAATGCGCTTGATCATGATCCTGAGGCATTACAACATTTAGCCGCTATTCCTGATCAATACCGTGATGATGAAAGCAATGTTTGGATGGCTAGAATTGCTTTGCGTGAAAGTGATTGGGGTAATGTGCTTAAAGCAGTCAATGCGATGAGTGAGGAATACCAAGAAAAAGATGTTTGGCGTTACTGGAAAGCACGGGCTTTCTCCGCAGATAAACAAACCGATAAAGCATTGGTTTTGTATGAAGCCTTATCTAAAGATGCTTCTTTTTATGGTTTTTTAGCCGCTGATCGTTTGTCTAAAGATTATAAAAGTTTGGCGCTTGAAGAACCTGATCGACGCGTGCAAATATTAGCATTGATCAAAAACAATAAAGGCATTCAGTGGGCTTTAGAACTGTTTAAAATCGGTTGGCGTAATAAAGCAAAACGAGAGTGGTTTCATAGCTTAAAAGGCGTTACAAAAGAGGATAAACTGGCGGCGGCACAGTTAGCGTTGAATGAAAATATGCCGTTTGTGGCGATTGTGAGTGTAGCTAAAACCAAAGATTGGAATCAGGTAGGGTTGCGTTTTCCGCTTAAATTTCAGCGTTTGATCAAAAAACATGCGCGGGATAATGATGTCTCATCGGCATGGGTTTATGGTGTAACCCGTCGGGAAAGTGCTTTTGACTCGAATATTATTTCCAGTGCTAAAGCCTTGGGCTTAATGCAGTTGATTCCACCCACAGCAAAAGAGGTGGCACGAAAACTATCACTGCCTAAGCTGAGTAAGCAGGATATTTTAGCGCCTTATACTAATATACAGTTAGGCAGTGCTTATCTTAAAGAGTTATTAGAGCGCTTTAATGGGAATTATGCCAAAGCCAGCGCGGCGTACAATGCAGGCCCTCAGCGTATTCCGAGATGGTTGCCTGATCATGCCTTAGAAGCGAGCCGTTGGATCGAAAGTATTCCTTTTCAAGAAACGCGTAAATATGTGCGGGCGGTGATGTCTTATACGACCATTTATGATTACAAGTTAAACCATAAAAAGGGCACTAATTTACGACTCAGCGAGCGACTTGCCACGATCACACCATGAGGAAAAAGACCATGAAATCACAGCAGCGCGGGGTTGCGCTCATTATTGCTTTGGTTATTACTACTGTTGCGGTTTCTATGGCTTCGTTGGCAATGTATCGACAACAATTACAAATACGCCTTTCAGGTAATCTGGCTAATTTAGAACAAACGTATCAATTTGCGATTGGTATGGAAGATTGGTCAAAAAAAATCCTCGAACAAGATTATAAAGACAACCCTAATGTCGATCATGAAAAAGAAGATTGGGCAACCAATGCGGTCACTGTTCCTATTGATGGCGGAAACTTATCAGGGCAATTATTAGGCTTACAAAAACGGCTTAATCTGAATATTCTTAATGCTATTTATCCTAAAGTTAAGCCGCCTCCAAAAGTAGAGGGACAAGACCCCGCAAAGACACCGAATCAACCTGTTTATAAAACAGAAGAATTGGTGTATAACTATATGGTTAACCTGATTAAAAAGATTGATACTGAGCAAGTTTTAGGTTCACCTGAAAGCTTTGCTGATACCTTGAGCGATTGGATTGATAAAGATGATGATGTCAAATCAGGGGGTGCAGAAAGTAGCTATTATCAGTCTCAAAACGTACCGTATATGACAGCTAATGCCTCGATTAACCATACTTCGGAGCTTTTATTATTGAAAGGCATGGATAAAAAGCTGTTTAAAAAATTAGAACCGTTTGTTGCCAGTTTGCCTTCCGATGCAAAAATTAATGTCAATACCGCAGAAAAAGAAGTCTTAGCCGCCATTGGGTTTGATAGCACGACGGTGGAAGCGATTTGGAATGCCCGCAATGCGAATCCGTTTGAAAATATGGATGCTTTCTGGAATGTTGATGCAGTAAACACTTTTTTTGCACCGAATACCATTGCGGCTAAGCGCAAAGCTAATTATGAACAAACCTTAACGACAACGACTAACTATTTTCTTCTGCAAGGCAAAGTCAATATTAATAATGCACGGCTGTATATCAACACCGTATTCAAAAGGGAAAAGGGAAAAGTCCATATCATTATGCGTGATTATGGAAAGCCACCTGCTCCCGTTAGCCGATCCGATCAATCCGAAGAATCCAACACACCATAATCAATGCAATTACTGTTAATTAAAGTCAATGGGGACGCGTCACCTGTTCAAGCGCCACTGGAAGTCGCTCGTGTGTCGCATAAAGAGGAAGTGGGTCAATTTGAAGCGGCAGATTGGGAGAAAGCCCGTGAATTATCTTCAGGACATAAAGTCGTTGTTTTTATTCCAAACGAAGATGTCTTACTAACCGAAGCGACAGTACCCAGTAAAAATAAAAAGCAACTGTTACAAGCTATTCCTTATGCGTTAGAAGAACGTTTAGCCGATGATATTGAAGCCTTACATTTTGCTATCTTTAAAGCGGATAATGATGAGGATGAAAATATTACCCAAGTGGCTATTATTAACCATCAACGCATGGAATATTGGTTAGACATCTTACAACAACACGGGCTTCACCCGCATTACGTGTTACCTAGCTTGTTTACGATTCCAATGAAAACTGATGGTTGGGTGCTGGTCAATCAATACGGAACGAGTTATTTACGCCAAGGGCAGTGGTCAGGGTTTAGTTGTGATATGTCCTTATTAACGGTTTTTTTAGAAGAAGAGTTAGAGAAAAACACACCCGAAATGGTACTTTATTCTGGTGATATGGATGAATACCCAGAGGCGCTAAAATCCATTGAATACCACCTGCTTGAAGGCGCACAAACGGTATACCATGACGACATTGTTAAGGTTTTAGAGCTTAACCTGTTAACTGATTTTAGCCGAGGTGATAGCAAACTCTTTAATATCAACTGGAAGCCGTGGTTGCCTGTGATCAGCTTAGCTGGTTTATTCGGGGTTATTTGGTTGGGGATGTTAGCGTGGCAAAATCATCATCTGGATAAGAAACTAACCGCACTAGACACCGCCATCGCCAGAACCTATACCGCTGCCTTTCCAGGCAGCACGGTGGTTAATGCACCCGTACAAATGAAACAGAAGCTCGCCGCATTACAAAAAAGCAACGGCTCATCAGGTGGCTCTTCATTAGCACTTATTGCCGTGGTCTCACCTTTCTTAAAGAAATTTCCCAATATTGATCTTAAAGAAGTGCGTCACCAAAATAATGAGCTACTCTTCGTTGTCAGCGCGCCCAGCCTTTCGACGTTGGAACGCTTTAAAAGTACCTTAACCCGCGAAGGGAAGCTTACCGTTAAAATCAAATCATCCACCACCACCGCAAATAAGGTGGAATCAACCTTAGTGGTCAAAGGAGCGGTATGAATAATCAATTAAAAAGCTGGTTTCTAATGCTCTCGTCACGGGAGAAAACACTGGTTTCTGTCGCCGCGATTGCAGTAACCTTGATGTTGTTTTGGTTGCTTATTTTAAACCCAATCTTAAGCGGACACGATAAACTCACGCGCTTAACCCAAGAGAAGCAAACAGAGCTACTCTTAATGCAACGTCAAAGTGTATTGATTAAAAAATTACAACAACAAGCCAGTGGATCCCAGACCTCGAAGATCAAAGGAAACCCTCAACAACTGATTGAAGTGGCGCTACAGGATCAAGGTTTAAAACCAACGCTGCAACGGATGCAATCCCGGGGGACACGCAAAGTCAGTCTCTCATTAAAAGAAGCCGAAGCCGATAAAGTGATGCGTTTTATTGGTGATTTAGAAAAAAAATACGGTTTAGTCAACACCCAAATGGTATTGGCAAAAGCGAAAGTCATCGGCACAGTCAATGTGCGCTTGACGGTGGAGAAAAAATGAAAGTAAGGAATCTTATTTTATTAGGGATTAGCAGTTTTACAATCGCCGCGATTTGGAAAACCCCTGCCAGTTTTGCCTATCAATACCTTCCTGTTAAAGCGGTTCAACTGAACGGCATCTCAGGAACAATTTGGAACGGCGAAATTAAAGATTTACAGTATAAAAAGCTCAATTTAAACAATATAACATGGTCAGTAGACCCCTTAAAAAGCTTACAAAGTCTCTCCTTAAAAACCCACCTTGAAATCCAAGATCCTGATCTAACCTTAAAAGGACTGATGGGGATTGATATTGATCAAACATTGATGATGGAAGACACTCAAGTAGAAACGAATGGTGCTTTTGTCTCCAGACTACAAAAGATAGCAAAACTTACAGGCGATTTTAGCGCCACAATTAACTACTTTTCCTTAGCAAAAGGGCAGTTACCCGAATTAGACGCACATTATCAATGGAAACGCGGCAAACTGATTGCTCCAATTAGGATCTCCTCCGCAGGTGATTATTCAGTGGTTGTAACCTCTAGCAATAAAGGGTTAAACGCCAAAATCAGCTCCAGCGCCGCACCATTGGCTATAAAAGGAGAGGCTAATATTGATAAGGAGTGGGTCTACAATGCCCATGTAAACATTGCCCCCAGCAATGATAACCCCTCCAGTAAAGGCATTATGAATATGCTACGAATGGCAACAGGACAACTCGAAGCCGATGGTTCTGCGGTGATCAAACAGCAAGGAAAAGCTAAACCTTTTTATTGAGCTTCAACGCGTTATTTTGCAAGTCCCCCAGCACTATGAACAATCTTATATTGTGTTAATACGGGGTTCTCTGTCTCCATGCTTATGCTTAAAAATCCAACCCTAAACTAGGGTGTTATTTTCAATGACTTAGCTTAGAAATGCCGATGTACACCCTAACTTAGGGTACACAGTTAACATTAACACCTTACAAAATACAAACAACAAAGCCGTTGTTGCTGTTTTTTTAATCTTCTGAAAATAAAGACATTGATTATGCCTGCACCATTATACGCTAGTGGAGAAAAACATACCCCTGATTACACTGACAACCCCTCCCTTGCTCCTGAGAATCAATTAGATTTATTGTTTTGACTGCACTTGCTTTAACACCCCTGCCGATACAAGCTGTTGTGGAACATAAATACTTATTTTTGATGAACGTTTAGCCTAACTCTTCATATTGATTACAATATCAAAAGGGTCAGCTATTAATTTAGCTTGTTTTTTGCTCTAAAAATGAATGAATATAGGCTATATTGCTTGTTTTTTATAAGTTAAAGAATAATAGCTAATGAAATCAAGCGTAGTTTTTGGGAAATAGAAAGTAATATCAGCGGATAGTGGTCATTATGACTATAATATTTATTAATTGGGCTTGGGTTTTATAAAGCATAGTAGAGAAGCATCATGGAATGAAACAGTAAAAAATTGGCGTTAAGTTCCCTTGATGATGACGCGTTATCACATCAAGGTTAGAGTATTGCACGTCGTTTATTGGATGGAGGCTTGTCGATTGTCAGTGGCGGCGGGTCAGGGATTATGGAAGCAACAAATAAAGGGGTGCAAGCAGGGGCTTCGGCGAGTATTGTTGTTAATACCCCATTACCGTGTGAGCAACGTGCTAATGACTATCAGGATATTTCCTTGTACTTTCGTCATTTTTTCTCGAAAAGTAATGTTTGTTAAATATGCTTCAGCGTAGGTGGTTATGCCAAGCGATTTTAGTATCTTGGATGAGTTCGCGGAGATTTTAACCCTAATTCAAATGGCTTTTGGAAAGGGTTAACTGATTGATTTAGTCATACTCTGGTTAAGAAAGGTACAATATTGAAAAAGGATGTTGATTTATTTGTAACAGTAGATGATACAGATAGTGCAATTGACTATATTTTAAAACATCAGACGGATATTACGATTCCTCCTTCTGAGGCTGAACAAGATAAAATGATGGAGATTTAATGTCTGTTTATACAACCGTAACGGCGAATGATTTAAACCAACTGCTCCTGCAATACAATATTGGCGAGTTACTCCATTTCTCCGCCGTTGTCGCGGGTGTTGAAAATACTAACTATTTTGTAAACACGAGCAAAGGGCAATTTGTCCTCACTTTATATGAGCATTATAGCCCTACCGAGTTACCCTTTTTTCTTGAGTTGATGCAACATTTATCAAATTATAAAGTGGAGACAGTGACACCGGTTAAGGATAAGCGCGGTAATGTGTTACGCCAGATTTGTGCTAAACCGATGGCTATTTTTGAGCGTCTAGTCGGAACAGCGTTAACCCCTGATGAGGTGACACAACAACATTGTGAATTGATCGGTGATGCGTTAGCTCGTTTTCATCTGGCGGGGTTATCGTATCAAGGGCAACGCCCTCATGAGCGTGATGGTGATTTTTCTGAAGACAGTACTACGGCGATAGCCGCATTGCTTTCTGTTGAAGATCGACAACTGTTGCAAGAAGAATTAAGTTTTCAACAGACTATGCCGTTGTGGGATGAACTGCCCTCAGGGATTACGCATTCTGATTTATTTTGTGATAACACGATCTTTGATAATGTTGAGGGTCAGTTGGTATTAAGCGGTATTATTGACCTTTATTTTAGTTGTAATGATGCTTTTATTTATGATTTAGCCGTGGTTGCGGGTGATTGGTGCTGTGATCAAGACGGTAGCTTAGATTCAACCCGTTGGATGAGCTTATTGTCAGCGTATCATAAGGTACGCCAATTAGAGACCATTGAAAAACAGGCGTGGGTCGATATGTTGCGTACCTGTTATTTGCGCTTTTGGATTTTACGTCTTAAGCTTCAATTAGCACCAAGAGAAGGGGAGTTGGTGTTAGAAAAAGACCCCAATGAATTTAAAATAAAGCTACAAGCCTGTTTACGCGATCAAGAGGCTATTAATGATGAGATACGTCATTTAACGTAACACTCTTTATTGATATACAACGTCATAAACTAAATTTCCAATCGGATTGTAGGATCTGCTGAGGCACGAAGCCCGTTAGCACAGTCTACGATAATATTGTTTTGGAAATTTGCTTTGTGATTTTTTGGGCTGCTCTCTTTTTTCACGCGGCTGCTGTTTTAGACGTGTTATTTTCTGTAAACTTTTCCTTTTTTTCAATATTATCCATTGTAAATCGCTTTACCAAAGCTTTCATTGCGTCTGAATTGCTTGTTTTTGCACCACTAACACACGTCCAATATAAGCCTGCACTTCTTTAGCGCAGTAAAAAAATAATTTTATGTGTTTCTATCAGTGCTTTAAATCCTTGTTTTGTTAAAATATTAACACGCTATAATAAACTGGCATAAATTTTGCTTATTATTTATAGATGACCCTTTTTATAATCAATGGTGAGCACCCTTGATTTCCCAAATAAGAGATACCCCATGTTATTCGGTAGAAGCAAAAAGAATCCCATTAAAATAGCGGATAAAAAGATTAAGGAATGGAAATATGCAGCGTGTGGTTATTGCTCCACAGGTTGTTCTATTGAGGTTGGCTTTAATCAAGAGGGCAAACCTGTTGCTTCACGTGGTGTTGCTGATGCGGATGTGAACCGTGGCAAGTTGTGCTTAAAAGGTATTTTTGAGCACGAGTTATTTGATTCGGCGGGACGGGGAACTGTGCCTTTGATTCGAGATCAATGGCATCAAGATTGGCAATCAACTCACTGGGATACGGCCTTGGATAAGGTTCATGATGAAATCAAACGGATTCAAAACCAATACGGGCGAGATTCGTTTGCGGTTATCTCAACAGGACAAATGTTAACCGAAGAGTTTTACACCTTGGGTAAACTCACCCGTGGTTTGATCGGTACGAATAATTATGATGGCAATACCACGTTGTGTATGGCTTCGGCGGTTTCGGGTTATAAACGTTCTTTTGGCTCTGATGGCCCGCCGGGATGTTACGAGGATTTTTCACATACCGATTGTTTAATCGCATGGGGTTCTAATCTGCCAGAGCAACATCCGATTATTTATTGGCGGATGAAAGAAGCACAAGAAAAACGTAATTTCCCGCTGATTGTGATTGATCCGCGTGTGACCATGTTGGCGCAAAATGCACATATGCACCTTGCGATCACGCCTGGCACTGATATTGTATTGCAAAATGCCATGATGTACGTGATTCTGGATGAAGGCTTAGAAGATAAAGCGTATATCGACGCTAATACTAATGGTCTTGAGGCTTTACGTGCCGAAGTGGCGAATTATAATCCTGTTACGGCGCAGAAAATCTGTGGGATTGATGAAGATACGATTCGTAATGTGGCACGTTTATTCGCGCGTGCGCCCGCGGCGATGCAAATCTGGACGATGGGAATTAATCAATCCACACACGGTTCAGATGGTGTCGTTGGGATTAATAACTTAGCGTTGTTAACGGGTAATATTGGCAAAGCAGGGGGAACATCACTTTCGATTACAGGGCAATGTAATGCGATGGGAACGCGGGAGTGGTCGTCATGTTCTGGCTTACCGAATCATCGTTTATTAGAAAACCCTCAAGATCGAGAAGACATTGCTAAATTTTGGAATGTTGACCCTGAGTTCTTTCCTAAAAAACGGGGGATGTTCCAAACGGATATTTATGCGGCGATTGAAACAGGGGAGATTAAAGGGATTTGGTTGATTGCGACTAACCCAATGTCTTCGTTACCGAATACTGCTCGAATTCGTAAAGCAATGGAAAAACTAGAGTTCTGTGCAGTTCAAGACTGCTATCAAGACTCCGAAAGCGCACAGTATGCACACGTTTATCTTCCTGCGGGAACATGGGCAGAAAAAGATGGCGTGATGACGAATACCGAACGTCGTATCAGTCGCGTCAAACCGATTATGCCACCGCCTGCAGAAGCTAAAGCTGATTTATGGATTTTTAACCGCATGGCGGAGCGTTTCAATACGGAAGGTAAGGTTAATTTTCCTGAAAAAGCAGGTGATATTTTCCTCGAAATGGGCGTGTTATCCGAAGGACGTTTATCCGATAATTCAGGCATGACGCATGAGCTAATCGAAACGTGCCGAGGGATTCAATGGCCTTATACTAAACAACAACTTAAAGCAGGTGAACACCCTAAAAAAGGGGGCGTGCGGTTGTATACCGAAACAGCGAGTTTCCGTTATTCTGATGGCAAAGCCAAGCTGATTCCCCTCCCGTTTATTGACAATAATGAAGTGCCTGATGATAAGTTTCCATTTTGGCTCAATACAGGGCGTTTAATCGAACACTGGCACGGGCGCACTAAAACAGGAAAAATTGGTAATAATAATAAATACAGCCCGATTCCTTTTATTGAAATCAACCCCGATGCCGCGAAAGAACTGGGGATTCAGCGCGGTGATTATGTGCGTTTAGTCTCACGTCGTGCCGATGCGGTGGTAATGGCGACACCAACGCAACGGGTAGCTAAAAATATGGTGTTTTTACCGTTTCACTTTCATGACTGTGCCAATCGTTTAACCCTTGGCTTGCTTGATCCGCATTCGCGCCAACCTGCTTATAAACAAAATGCGATTCGTATTGAGCGCATTGAAGATCAAGCGGCGGCGGCAAAATTAAGTATGGAAATGCGAAAATTTTAAGTGATTGAATGTTGATGAGACAAGATAAATGATTAAAGTACGTGATAATGAGCCAGATTATGCCTTGCTCAGAAAAGAAGAGAGTAAAGAAGTCAATCAATACGGTAAATTAATCGAAACCGTGCCTGAGCATAATCGCCTCAGAAAACAAGATTTTGTGATTAATGATGAGGCACAGCCTGAGGAAAATCCTGACCGTTATAAACAACATGGCTTTTATTTTAATGCCGATAACTGCATTGGATGTCATGCCTGCGAGGCGGCGTGTAGTGAGAAAAATGATAACCCTGCACATTTAGCCTTTCGTTCGGTTGGCTTTGTTGAGGGGGGAACCTATCCTAATTATCAGCGTTTGAATATTTCAATGGCGTGTAACCATTGTGATGATCCTGTTTGTTTAAAAGGGTGTCCAACGCGTGCTTATACCAAATTTGCGGAGTACGGCGCGGTATTGCAAGACCCTGATATTTGTTTTGGTTGCGGTTACTGTACGTGGGTCTGTCCTTACAATGCGCCACAGCTTGATCCTGTTAAAGGCGAAGTCAGCAAATGCAATATGTGTGTGGATCGTCTCGAAGTGGGGTTAAAACCTGCTTGTGTATCGGCTTGTTTAGGCAATGCGTTAGATTTTGGGGTGATTGAAAGTGTTCCTGAAAATCGAACCCAAGTGAAAACAGAGATTCCAGGGTTTCCACGTACTGATATTACACATCCGAATATTCGCTTCCAACAAACCCGAACAACCCAACGCGATATGGTGCGTGTGGATAATACTGCGGTTAAGTACCATAAAGATGACAGCACAGGAAAATTTCAACCTGAGTTAGATCCTAAACACGGTTATCAACGGGATTGGAACTGGAAAAAACTATTAGGCTCGCATGAAAACGCACACGTTGCCTTTACGCTTAGTCTTCAGACGGTGATGGGTGCATTTTTTATGCTAACGCTGGGGGCTTGGGTAGAACTATCGCCCCTCACGAGTTTTATTCAAAGCAGCGCTTATTTGCCATTACTCTTGGTGATGCTGGTGTTAACCAGTGTGGGTTTATTTAAGTTGAATATGCACCTTGGTAAACCTCATCGTTTTTATCGCGGGTTTTATAATCTGAAAATGTCACCTGTTAGCCGCGAAATTGCAGGGGTTACGGCATTCTTTACGGGCTTGATGGGCTATAGCTTTTTTGCGTTGTTTGATAATGGTTTTGCAACCTTTATTCAAACATTATTTGCCACATTAGGATTAGCAGGTTTAGCGTTAGGCGGGTACTTTATGTATAAACTTTACCGCATTCCAGCACGTCCTTATTGGGATCATTGGCAGACAGGCGCAAGTTTTGTTGCGACAGGATTAACTCTCGGTGGATTACTCATCGCCCTCTTAGCGATGAGCTTTGGCGCAATGAACACGGGATTAGCAACGTTACTCGCCGCTGTTGTCGGATTGGGTGTGATCGTGGAAGGTGCAGGTTTATTAGCCCACGCGCGTGATCTTCAACCTGCCGAAAGTGAAGGTGCCGCGTCTTTTTATGAGCAAACCACAACTTACGGTAAGTCCTATTGGTTACGCAATGGTTTGTTGGTCGTCGCGTTATGTTTAGCACTCAGTATCGCCTTCCTTAATTTCAACAGCACCTTTGGTTTTCTATTGCTAAGCTTATTATTGCTCGTAACGGGGATTATTGGACGCACTTTGTTTTATGTCTTGGTTATTCCAACCACCATGCCCGGTGCTTTCTTCTGGAAAAACAAAGGTTTTGTCGATCATGCTCGTGAAGTAGGTCTAGCGGATATGCAACAATTAGGGGTAGCTTATGAACGTCATCACAAATTTAAGCTCGGTGCATTATTAAAAACAATCTATGGCACCTCTTTAAAAGAAAAAATAGCCCAAGCAAAGCGAGTGCTAACGGGTTAGAACATTTGACATAATTAATCTGCCGCTTAGTGAATAGAAGAACAAACAAGCGCGGTAGATTTTATTCAACACGAATAAAAAGGAATAAAGTATGAGTACTTGTATGCGAACGGCTATTGAGCTTCCCATTGCGCGTTGTCCTGATGGTTATTTGAAACATCCCGAAGAGTGGACTGAAACCATTGCGAAACAATTGGCTGAGGAATGGAATGGCTTGGTTTTTAAGGATAAGGAACATTTCCCGTTGTTGTATTTTATCCGCGAGCATTATGAAGAACATCAGACCACACCTGATGTCCGTGAAGCGACGAAGTACCTTGTGAAAACTAAAGGAATGGATAAAAAAGAAGCGAAGAAATACCTGTTTAAACTGTTTCCACACGGTTATATGCAACAAGGTTGTCAACTTGCTGGAATGCGTCGCCCTACTGCGTGGTGTGTGGGATAGGCGATGAAAAAGAAAATTGACTTGGATGTCAGTTGGCTGGATAAACTAGCCGACACTTTTGAAACGGATGAAATGCAACAACTCAAACAGTTTTTGCATCAGGAAAAAGCACAAGGCAAGATTATTTTACCCGAAGCTAAGCTGTGGTTTAATGCCTTAAACAGCACGCCCTTTGAGCAAGTTAAAGTGGTTATTTTAGGGCAAGACCCTTATCCAAGTGCAGGTCATGCGCATGGCTTATGTTTTTCGGTGATGCCTGAGGTTAAACCGTTGCCAAAATCCTTAGTCAATATCAATACAGAGTTGATGGATAACGTGCAGATTGATAATCGTCACAGTGGTTATTTACAACCGTGGGCAGCGCAAGGTGTGTTATTACTCAATGCGGTACTAACGGTAGAACAAGGTAAATCGAATGCACATCAAGGAAAAGGCTGGGAGTTTTTTACGGATAAGATTATTCACCTTTTAAATGATGAAAAAGAGAACGTGGTGTTTATCTTGTGGGGTGCTTACGCACAGAAAAAAGGCGTGTTTATTGATAATCAAAAACATTATGTGATCAAAGCACCCCACCCCTCACCCCTTTCAGCCTATCGTGGTTTTTTTGGCAGTAAACCTTTTTCTAAAACCAATGATTATTTAGAAAGCGCTGGAAAAACGCCGATTAATTGGAAAATTTAGGGTATATCAACGGTGATATTATGAAATCTTCGCTTCTATTACGGTCGTCGCGATTTTTGAGCGTATTGTTTCTTATCAATATGCTAGGTATATCCAGTGTCTTCGCGGCTCCAAAAAATCAAAGTGTTTATACCCCCTTATTAGGAAAATCTTGTCTTACCCTATCACGTTGGCATGAAGGTGCAGAGATAGAATGTGCGGGGTTTGCAGGGTTTCGTGTGCGTCTTGAAGATGATGATGCGCGTCAATCGCTAACGTTAATTAAAAGAGGACAAGTCACCCCTTTAAATCTTTGGCATGTTGTTACCCGTCATTTATCCGTGTTAGGTCAACGGATTGAATGGCGGGTTGTTAAAACCAAAAAGGGTTTTGTTGCAACGGCATTGATTGTCCGTATAAAAATAGTCTTGGATGAGCGCTCTAACCGTTCTGACCTTATCGTTGTGGACTTACAACGTAAAAAACCTTGTGTTGTGGGCGTGATCAGCAAAGGAAAACATCAAAATCAGTTAGCTCGGAATAAAGCAGATCAAGCAACACGCCTTCCTTGTTTTAGTGAATTGCCGCTGTAATATAGCCCTATATAACCCCTTTCTTATCAAAGGGGTCAGCTTGTTCAAAAAGCAATTTGGGTATTTTTTGCCCTTTTGTTTAGTCAATCGCCTCCTTTAATCTCATCATTCTTCTGATTGTTGGTTTAATAACGTTAAATTTTTGTTTGAAAAGATTTAACCTTATTAATAAAAAAACAGAGGATCGCGACAAGGTATGGCTCAATCATCTCATCATCATTTACGTTTATTAACTTATTGTCCTCACGTTAAGACAGCCTCCCTTTTAATACTGAGTGTTTATCTTTCTGCCTGTACGGTTATGCCCGCAGATAGTAGCCTGCGTAAGCCGAGTTTTGCGCTACAACAGGTGAGTCACACCCGTTTGGCTAAGGCGTATCAACATCAAATTAATCAACATCATGGAAAATCAGGTTTTGTGCTACTTGGCAGTGGTTTGGATGCCTTTGCCGCGCGTAAGGAGCTGTTTGAAAAGGCGGAAAAAAGTATTGATGTACAATATTTTTTAGTTCGTGATGATTTAACAGGGCATCTGTTTTATACCTCACTTAAAAAAGCAGCTGATCGTGGCGTGCGTGTGCGAATTTTATTGGATGATCATCATTTATTGAAACAAACGGCAAAATTAGCCGCGTTAGATCGTCATCCGAATATCGAGGTGCGGGTTTTTAACCCGTATTCGCGTCATGCCCCCCGTTTTATTCAGTATGCGTTTCAGTTAAATAATATTACCCGTCGAATGCACAATAAGTCCGTGACGATTGATAATAAAATTACCATTATGGGAAGTCGTAATATTGGTAATGAATATTCTGAAGCGGAGGCAGAACGGGTTTTTAGCGGCATGGAAGTTTTAGCCATTGGTACTATTGTGGAGAATGTTTCGGATTCCTTTGATCAATATTGGAATTATCGTCGCACCATTAAAGTCTCTCAATTAGCCCAGCCCGCGCGTATCAATGAGCAACAGGAGAAGAAGCGTTATCAGAAAGATCCGATGACAGAACGTTTTGTTCATACCTTAAAAACCTCACCTTTAGTACAGCAGATCAAAAATAATAGCTTACCGTTTCAGTGGGCGCATGCCCAATTGATTAAAGACCCTCCAAATAAAATTACACAACCTAAAGTAGAAGAGGGGCGTTATTTAAATGCCACAGGGTTTGAGCCCTTTATTCAAGATACTCAGCGTGATTTGTTGATTATTACGCCGTATTTTATTGCGACAAAAGAGGGGTTGAAATTTTTTCAGAACATCTTAGATCGAGGGCTTAATGTCAGTGTGCTGACGAATTCTTATGCATCAACCGATATGAAAATTGTGAATGCACATTACAACCGTTATCGTAAAAAGTTATTGAAAATGGGGGTGAAGATTTATGAGTTTAAGGCGGTTAGAGGCAGTGTCAACCTGCTACAACAGGCCCGTGATTTAGTCAGTCCTCCTGCTAAAGCAGGTTTACATGCCAAAATCTTGAGTTTTGATAAAGAGCATCTCTATATTGGTTCTATGAATATGGATCCGCGTTCAATCTATCAAAATACAGAGCTGGGGATTATGATTTCATCGCCTGAAATTACACAAAGCATTACGTCATGGTTTGATAAAAACCTTGATGATTTGGCTTATCATGTCGAATTACGTAATAACAAAGTGATATGGATAGATTACAGTCACCAACAAAAAATGAAAGCCGTCGATAACGTGATTGATTGGTTTAATCGTCATGTAAAGGATGAGCACGATGCACCTGTTGGAGACGGTTTTTTTGAACCGTCTCAGACTAATTTTCCTAAGCTACTCACCACAGAGCCTGATACCACGATGAATCAACGCGCTTGGATGAACGTGATGGCGATGATTCCAATTGAAAATCAGCTATAAAAGCACGCGTTTTGCCCCAATAAAATGGGCATATTTTTTCTGAGAGAGCAAACGTTGATGGGTTTGTATTGTGGGTAAACCCAGATCAAGGGATAAATGTAACACCTGATCATTCCCGATATAAACACCCACATGCGCACCATAAGCCGCCGCTGTTTTATTGTAGAGCATTAAATCAAGTGGCTGAAGGATTGTGACAGGGATGGTCTGGCACTGATCCGTCCAGAGTTGGCTGGATCGTAATAACGGAGGGTGTTTGCCAAAATGTGTTAACACGGCATAGGCATAAACCTGACAATTTGCACCGACACTTAGATCAAGTGGTTTACCTTCTTTTGGAATAATGTGGGCATTGTAGTGAGTTTTTTGAAATTGTGAGGGTATTTCAAACATAATATTTTCCTGAATTCAGGATTTTTTTGTGCTTTCAGGATGAGGCTATCCCTTTTTTATGAAAAGGATAGCTCCGTGTTTAATCTAGGGATTAAAGTCCAAAGGCATATTTTAAACCAATTAAACTCAGGACAGAGGCAAGAAAAATACGCAGCCAACTGTCTTTCATCATACGGTTTAGCCTAGGGCCAATAGTCGCTCCAATAATGCCCCCTACAATGAGCATCCCAAGGGTAACCCAATCAATTTTAGCACCCATCATCAGGTAATTGGTGACAGAAATTGAACCACTGATGAAAATAACAATGGCGGCAGTTGCAGGGATAATAAACATCGGCATTCTTAAGAAAGAGACCATAAAGGGAACTAATAAGAAACCGCCGCCGACACCAAATGCAGAGGCAATAACGGCGATAAAGAACCCCGCTAACCACGGTGTCCATAAGCTGACGGTGTAATCAGTATTGGCATAAGAGAAGGCAATGACGGTACCTTTTGCGGAGACATTATGAATCCCTTTCTGGCAGGCTGAACCTGTAGTGATCTCATTTCGTGTTTTATAGATTTCCCAAATAATTTGAGTGGAAATAACCAAGGTTAAAATGCCAAACAACGGTTTGAAGGTTGACATATCCGATAGGTATTGGCTCGATAAGGTACTACCGACAATAGCCCCCATTACGCCACCAGCACTGAGCATCAATGCTAATGGAATAACCGTCGCTTTACGACGTACATAACCTGGAATAAAAACGAGCGCCGTAGCAAGTGATAATAATTGTGCCATTGGTTTCACACTATTGGGGTCAGAAACACCAATGAGTGTAATTAAACCAAAGGAGGCAAGTATTCCACCTGCGGCTCCGACTAATGAGAACACGAGTCCCACCAGTGTACCCCAAAAAATGAGTAGTGCTATTGTTCCTAAATCCATAGCTGTTTTATACCTCTAAAAATTAAGCGTTACGAAGAAGCCTGAATCATTGAGGCATTTAAGTGCTGTTGACGAGGTGATGATTAATCTATCGTTGGTTACTTTTTCTTTTGGTGTTACAGATAAAGACTAAAGAAAAAGTCATTAAAACGTGAACCGATTAATCGAATGTCAACAGCGCGAAGAAAATAAGGCGCAACAGGCTAATCCAATCGTGGTGTTAAAAAAGATTGGCGGGTTCCGATTATTAAAGCGTCAGATAGGAGCTAATATTTTTTAGAGTGACGATGTGATGAGTTCTTTGTACCTTCTATCCGTATAAGCCGCGATGGATTCAGAAAAAAGTTATATATATGATGGAAATTTTTGCCATGATCAAAGCATTTAGACTTCATAACACAATGATTAAGGGGCGCAGTTATCACCATCAATCTGTCTTGATGTGATTGCATTTAAAACAGGTTAATAAAGTAACAAGGTCATTACCTTAGGGAAGAAAACGTAATAAGCGATCACTTTTACTGTGAGGATGTCTGGATTGATCAAAGGCTCTTAATCAAAAGAAAAGTGACATTAAATACTATCTTATTTCTTCCTTAATGATTTTCTGAATAGTTTATACTCAGACTGTCTTGTCTATTTATTGTAAGATGTGTTGTTTAAGCGTTGAAAGTAAAAGTGTGTTGTTGATAAAGCGTTAAAATAAGATCGGGATTATATTGTTTTTTTGTAATTAATTCCTCTCTTTTATTTATATCGCTTAATATCTAAACTATTAGCTTATTATATAAGAATTTAATAAATTACTTATATTGAATTTTCTTGCAATACAGCAACTTATTGTTATAAATCTAATTTATATTAAATAATTTTTTTTTATTAAATGCCATTCAACTTTAATTAGCTGAAAGAATAGATAGAATTATTTCTATTTTTTATAAATTTAAATGACTATTTTCTTTTAATAATTTTATTTTATGCTGTCATTTGTTAAAATAATGAGTGTTATTTGAAGTGAATGAGGGGTGTGTTTAATCAATTGGCTATTGTGTATCAAGCTTTAAAGGGCGTTACGTGCTGTTTTATTGCGCGCTTTATCACTTATTTAGTGATTCATTCTATCCGTATTGAATTTGATCTATTGGTATTGATCGACTAAATTAACACGCTAATAAGGTTTTAGCGCGATCGATAAGGTCTAACGCATTATTTTTAGAGAAACAAAGGACCTTAACGTATGATATTCTTTTTTAAATACAATTTAATTGGTTTTCTCGAAATGAGACCTTATAACGGGGTACAGCTTAGGTTTTGCATTGTGAGTCAATGTTAAGCGTGTTATACCTACTTTTTTGTGAATTTTTATGAAGATTACTATTTAATGAATCAATACCTTACTGTTTCAATTGCCCAACTAAACCCTATTGTTGGTAGCTTTCAAAAAAATACAGAAGCTATTATCAAGGCTATTCACCAAGCAAAGTTAGAGCATGCTGATGTGATTGTATTTCCTGAGCTAGTGATAACAGGATACCCGCCCGAAGATTTATTATTCCGTCCTGCCTTTATTAAAAAAGTGACCTCTGCACTGGAGACTATTGCACTAGAGACACAGGGGATAACTGCGATTATTGGCGCACCCGTGTGGCGTGATCAACACCTTTTTAATATGGCGTGTGTTTTTCAAGAGGGTGTATTGATTACAGCGTATGCGAAACAGCACTTGCCAAACTACCGTGTCTTTGATGAAAAGCGTTATTTTACCGCAGGATCCACGCCTGCCTGTGTTGATATTGCAGGACATCGTGTCGGGCTACTGATTTGTGAAGATATTTGGAAGGAAGAACCGATACAGGTTTTAGCCGATCAAGAAAAAGCTGAAGCCGTGATTGTGCTGAATGCTTCCCCCTTTCGCATAAATAAGACGCAAGAACGTTTAGCAATACTCTCAGAGCGCGCTAACCAACACCAATTACCTATTGTGTACGCCAATTTAGTCGGTGGGCAGGATGATTTGTTATTTGATGGTGAATCTTTAATTGTAGATCAACAAGGACAACTGGTTTTTCAGGCGAAGATCTTTGCCGAAGGCGTGTTTACACAGCGTTTACCGTTTGCACCTGTTGCTAAGCCTTGCTCGACTCGTCTTGCCGACGAGAATGCTATTATTTATCAAGCATTGGTCTTAGGTCTTAAAGATTATGTTAAGAAAAATGGTTTTTCAGGGGTCATTCTAGGTTTGTCGGGCGGGATCGATTCGGCGTTAACCTTAGCCCTTGCCGTTGATGCTTTAGGCGCTGAGCACGTTGAAGCGGTGATGATGCCGTTTCGTTATACTGCTGATATTAGTATTGAAGATGCCGCAAAACAAGCCCATCGTTTAGGTGTACGTTATCGAGAAATCCCCATTGAGCCCTTGTTTGATGGTTTTATGAATGCTTTATCTGATGAGTTTGAAGGGCTTGAGCGTGATATTACCGAAGAAAATATTCAAGCACGAACCCGTGGTGTTTTGTTGATGGCCCTTTCGAATAAACGGGGAAAAATGCTATTAGCAACGGGTAATAAAAGTGAAATGTCAGTGGGTTATGCAACCTTATACGGTGATATGGCAGGCGGGTTAGCACCGTTAAAAGATGTGTTTAAAATGCGGGTGTATGCTTTATCAGGTTATCGTAATCAATTAGGTGACGGTGAAATTATTCCAGAGCGTGTGATTACCCGTCCCCCTTCGGCAGAATTAGCACCTGATCAAAAAGATGAAGATTCACTACCCCCTTATCATATTTTAGATGAAATTCTGCGTTTGTTTATCGAAGAATTCAAAAGTGTGGATGAGATTGTTGCACAAGGTTTTGAGTTTGAAACGGTACACCGTGTGGCTAATTTAGTGCTATTAAACGAGCATAAACGTCGCCAATCAGCGCCTGGCATTCGCATTAGTAAACGTGCTTATGGTAAAGATAGACGCTATCCTATTACCTCTCACTATCGTCACTATTTGACGACTTAGCTCATATTACCGTGAAGTCAGAACACCACTGGGCTTATCACCGTCAATTGATTGTCATTCACGGTGAGTTATCTGACGCGCTACGAATGGCAAAACAAAGCATCGGGGGTTTAAACAGTGTTTGGCTAAGTGATATTGTGCTTCAAGGGGTTGTCAGCTTGCCGATGAAGCAAGCCACTACCCTTTTGAGTCAAGAGTTTGAAGCCGTTGTGTTTAACTTACATCGACCATCAAACGATAACAGCAATACCCACTTTAATGCCAATGCCTTTGGTGCTGTAACAGGAACAATTGTGGGGGGTGGTTATTTTATATTACTCCTGCCACAACGGTCTGAGCATAGTCAACCCCGTCGCTTTCTACAACGTTTCTACCGTTTATTAACGCAGGCTAAACGAGTTGTCTATTATGATAAGAAAAACCCGCCACCGCTGTTCGTTATGCCGTCGAGTACGATAGAACAAAGCAATGAGACCGTTCAGGCAAAAAAGGAACAAGCGCTTGTCTTTGATGCAATGTTACGTGTAGTAGAAGGGCATCGTCGTCGCCCTTTAGTCTTAACTGCTGATCGTGGGCGTGGAAAATCAACACTATTAGGACAGTTTGCGGCACATTTACTGCAACAGTCACCTGTTCGTCATCTTATCGTGACGGCACCCAGCCGAAAAATTGCTGACACACTGTTTTCTAGTGCAAAACAAACATTAGAAAACAGCGTTTCAGCAGAAAATGCGGCTGATTTACTGAAAGGTTTACGCTTTTTATCACCCGATGCCTTATCACAACAATCACCTGATGCTGATTTAGTCTTAGTCGATGAAGCCGCCAGTCTGCCGCTTCCGATGCTAATGGGGTTTGTTCGGCGTTATTCCCGTTTAATTTTTGCAACGACGGAACACGGCTATGAAGGTAGCGGACGTGGGTTTTCCATTCGTTTGTACCGTGTTCTGGATCATTTAAGCCCAAATTGGCATCATGCAGAACTGAAAGCCCCTTTTCGTTGGGCAATCAACGATCCTTTGGAGCAATTTACCTTTGATCTGCTACTGCTAAAAACAGAACCAATGGATATTGCTACGATCCCGCGTCTTTCTCTTCAAGATTGCCATCTGGAATGCCTTTCCCAGCAACGTTTAGTCAAGGATGAGCAAAGCTTAAAAGCATTATTTAGTCTGTTAGTGAGCGCCCATTATCAAACCCGTCCTTCTGATTTGGTACGACTATTAGACCATGATAACGATCGTATTTTTATACTGTGCTATCAAAATAAAACCATTGCTACCGCTTTGTTGACACGGGAAGGGGGATTTTCTAGTCAATTAGCTGAAGCCATTTATAACGGTCAACGCCGTCCACAAGGTCATTTGATTCCACAAACATTAGCAACCCATGCGGGTATCAAACAAGCCCCCTGCTTAACAGGCTATCGGATCATGCGGATTGCGGTACAGCCTGAATTACAAGGGCAAGGTGTCGGGTCTTTTTTATTAAAAGCATTAACTGAGCAACTTAAAACGGAAGCAAACGTAGATTATATTGCAACCAGTTTTGGAGCAACGTCTCAATTAATCACTTTTTGGAGCCGTGCTAATTTTGTGCCACTGTATTTAGGAATGAAACGTGATGCCAGTAGTGGCAGGCATTCTTTAGTCATGTTGAAACCCTTCAATACAGAATCCGAACACGTATCTACGCTTGCACAATATTATTTTTCTGAGGCTTTACCCTTATTGCTGGCTGATCCTTTGCGTACATTAGAGACGGATCTAATTAGCACTTTATTTCAGCATCTCCGCTCTCCATCCCTCCTATTAACCACGGCAGAGCTAGATGCATTGCATGGTTTTTGTGAACAACAGCGCGCCTATGAGAGCTGTCTTGTTGCGATTTATAAATTAACCTTAGTCCAACTTTCACAACAACACCGTTTAAGTGCTGAAGTCTCTGCTATTTTGATTGCTAAAGTGTTACAAAAACAATCATGGGCCGCTTTAGTGACTTTGATGGGGTTTTCAGGAAAAAAACAAGCGATAAAACAATTGAGGCAAGCAGTTAAACAGCTCGTTTATCAGTATTCGATGAACACATGACCTATTCTTTCTTGTATCGCTTTAGCATAAATTGCTTAATCATTCCTTCTTTACTCGTACTACTATAGATTATTTTTTATGCAAGATTTTAGACTATCCCTACTAAAAACAATTGCCATACTGCTGGTGATCTTGGCCTTTTTTCTCTTTTTTATCTCATTGTTCGAACCTGTGTTTGTGACAGAAGAAAGAGTCATCGAAGGTTATTGGATCTTAGCGATGGGTTGGTTGGGTTTCTTAATTTTTCAATTTGCATGGTATGCTAACCTATTGTCATTCCTATCCATTTTACTGATGTCAACGCGGGCAGGAACCGCCTTTATTTTAGCGTTATTAGCCTTACTGTTAGCCACAGAAAGTTTCTTATTTGATGAAATACCATCAGGTAGTAGCGAAAAGAGTATCGCTATTATTGATAATGATATTGGTCTTTATTTATGGATAGGCGCGCACTGTGCGGTACTGTATGCGGCTATTTTAATGCTGATTAGACAAAAAATGCTGGAGCATGAAGAACGGCTTGAGGCATTGAAAAAATCAGCGCCACTTTCAGCAATTAAGAACTCAAGTTCCTTATGAGAAGCGTCCTATAAGCAATTTAAAAACGATCGTGAATTGCAATGACATCAGAGGCTTGTTGCAATGCGATGAATTCAATCAATAGGCACTCTTTGATCCTTCGGCATCTCACCCAAGGCATCCAGTTTATTCAGAATCCCCTGCCAAAGACCCTCCAATTCCCTTTTCTCTAAGCACTCGGAAAAACTGCACTGTTCTTTCTTTGCATAACCCTTAATCCGTTTTTCCATGACCTGATAATCGGTGATCGCCAATTGACGTTCGTACTTTTTTTCTCTTCTCTCTTCTTCTGCTTGTTTATCTTGCGGACTGCGGGTATTCCCTTCTGAAAGGGTTAAACTCCCGCCCGTAAC
>JAGLBW010000103.1 GCA_023146545.1 Cocleimonas sp. | reverse complement strand
TATCGGTGGGAACACCCACTTCTGTCCATAAAACATGCGCGCTGGCTAGTGTTGCATGCCCACAAAGCTTGACCTCTGTTGCAGGCGTAAACCAACGTAGATGATAATGCCCTTCTGCTTTTTTGATCAAAAAAGCAGTTTCTGATAGATTCATTTCTGCCGCTAACAACTGCATCCATTGGGAATCATAATCGCCTGACTCCGTCTCAATTAGACACACCATTGCAGGATTTCCTGTAAATAACTGATCAGCAAAGGCATCAACCTGAAATATTTTTAACATCATTTTTTCTCTCGTGTTGGATAGTAATGGGCATTCTTTGGCTAATACTAATGGTCAATACAACGGCAATTGCAAACATAAAAGTTGTGTTATCAAAGCCCTCTCCCAATAAAATAAAAGCAGCTAGAAAGGTTAAAAAAGGCTGTAATAATTGTATCTGGCTAATTCTTGCAATACCGCCTATCGCTAAGCCTTTATACCAAAAGAAAAAACCAAAAAGCTGGCTCATAAACGCCAAATATAAAAAGCTTACCCAAACAGAATCTGGAATAACAAAAATATCTTTAGGCTGGGTCATCAATGTTGGAATAATAATAAAAGGAAAGGCCACAACCAATACCCAACAAATAACCTGCCATCCCCCCAACTGTTTTGATAATTTTCCGCCTAAAGCATAGCCAAAAGCCCCTAATAAACTACCCGCAAACAAGAGTAAATCACCGAATTGAAATCCTTGCTCACTTTGCAATAAAGCATAAACTACAACTAATCCCGCACCAAAGAGACTAATCAACCAAAAATAGATTGAAGGTCTTTCTCCAGCAATGAGCACCCCCATAATCGCGGTAAGTAACGGTAATAAAGCAATAATGACACCCGCATGAGCGGCTTCCACCGTTATCATTGCCCATGAAGTCAGGACAGGAAAACCAATCACCACACCAAGCGCAATGAGTGCCAGTTGCTTTATTTGTTGTTTATTGGGAAACGGTTGCCTGAAAATAAAAAGAATAATCACAGCAACAACGGCAGCGGTTGAGGCACGCCCCAATGCAATAAATAGTGGATCAAGGTAAGGGGTAACATAACGTGTTGCGGGAAGCGTCAAGCTAAAAATAACAATGCCAGCCAAACCCAGTAACATCCCTTGCGATTCATCAGTCACTTTAGCACCTCTCTGTTTATATTAGTCATTGTGCAATAGTTTAACTTCGTGCACTATAACAATACAGATTCAATAAACAGTTAATGATGCAGTACAGTTATTATTTTAATACGTTGTACTTGTGTCTAAATGGAAAATTGTATGCCAAAACGTTATGAACAAGTGGCCAATTATATTGGTGATCAAATTAATTCTGGCTTATTAAAAGCAGGTGAACGGATTTTTTCGGTTCGGCAATGCGCCCGCGAATTAGGAGTAAGCATTTCAACGGTAATTCGTGGCTATGAACTTTTACAAGATCGCATGTTAATCGAGTCGCGCCCTCACTCAGGATTTTATGTACGCCAACAACTTAAACTTCCCCAAACACCCGAAACCAGTAGTCCACAGCAATGCCCTGTCACTGTTAATATGGGACAATTGGCAATAGAAATATTACAGAATATGCGTAACCAAAATTTAATCCAACTTGCCGTTGCGCTCCCTAAAATTGATGTTCCTGCGATTGCTCAGCTTAATCGAATCACCGCCAAAATTGCACGGGAACAATCCCACACAAATCAAGTCATCACCACGGATAACCTTGCAGACTATGACTCACCGTTAGGGAATAAAACGCTACGGCGTAAAATTGCTCAACGTTTATTAAATGGGGGGGTCAACGTACACCCCGATGAAATTGTAATTACATCAGGGTGTCAAGAAGCATTGGTCTTAAGCCTCAATGCGGTGACAAAAGCAGGGGATACCGTGGCTGTAGAATCACCAAGTTACTACGGTATGTTACAAGCCATTGAGGCGCTGGGATTAAAAGCACTAGAAATTCCCACTGATGCAAAAACAGGGATTAGTTTATCAGCGTTGGAACTGGCTATTCGTGAATGGTCGATTAGTGCTTGTGTCTTAGCGCCTAATTACAGTAACCCTTTGGGCTCTAAAATGCCTAATCACCGAAAAAAGAAATTAGTAACGATGCTTGAAACAGCAGAGATTGCATTAATTGAGGATGATATTAATGCAGAGCTGACTTACGATCAGCAGCGTCCAACAGCTATTAAATCTTATGACCAATCAGGCAATGTTTTGCTGTGTTCCTCACTTTCAAAAACTCTTTCCCCTGGATTACGGGTAGGCTGGGTTGTTCCTGGACGCTGGTTGGAAAGAGTACAACATTTAAAGTTTTGCAATAGTGGCGCGAATGCAACCATCACAACACTGACAGCGGTACGTTACTTAGCAACAGGAACTTATGATCGACATTTGCGAAAGATGCGCCAATACTACAAACAGAAACGTGATTATTTTTTGCAACTTGCAGCACAGTATTTTCCTCAGGATATTCGTATCACTCATCCGCAAGGGGGCTTTATTCTTTGGATAAGATTACCTCAAGGCGTTGATAGTATTCGACTATATCACCGTGCCATGAAAGAAAATATTGCCATTGCACCTGGGATTTTATTTTCAACTGGACAACAATACCATCAGTTTATTCGCATTAACTACGGACAAGAAAGCCGTCAAAATTTAGAGAAAGCCACCATCTTATTGGGACGACTAATGCGGAAGCTGACCCCTTAAAAAGAAGCGTTTAAAATTCACCAAAGCGGCTACGTTCAATATGAAATAAATGCAATACCCAGCGATAAACAGGCCAAATAATAAGGCTAGACAATAATGGTAGCCAATACGCCCATGTCGCTGGGTTGCTCCCTGTTGCTGACATAATCCATAAGTTAATCAGAAAATAGGTACCGAGGACTAAAGAAATCAGGAGGTATTGGTGCCATAAACTACCCGGTGACAAACGGGGTAATAGCCGTATCGACATAAAGACAACTAAAATCATTCCCAAAGCATGTTGCCCTAAAATAGTGCCATAAATCACATCGACAAATAAACCTGCAAACCATGCCAAGAGCAAACTAATTTTATCGGGTAATACTAAACACCAATAAATAAGGGTTAAAGCAACCCATTCAGGTCGCCAACGCAATAAGTTATCAGACCATGGTAATAAAATTAAAAAGAGAGCCAACAGAATGGAAACAATAATTGCGCCAGAAAAACGGAGAGAAACACTGTTCATAAGAGGTATCGATTGCTTAATTAAGGTAAATACACAAAGTTGCTCTATCTAAAATAGCAAAACCTAGGAACACTTTGTATTCTTTAGTGCTTCTTTTTATCAGCCTGATCATTAACCGTTGGCGTTTTCTTATTCTTCTTTAACTGGCTTTCTGGTTTCTCAATGACACCTGCTGCCTTCTTTGTTTGCCAAATCGCCAACACTTCACGAGTATGTGAAAAGTCGGTCAATGTGCGAGCCATTACTTTCATAAAGGAGTCACCTGAGTTATAAGCAATACTACTTACCACAGCAACAGGAAAATTGGCAGGATAAAGCTGCCCTAAACCTGAGCTGACATAAATATCGCCTTCTTTGATATCGACATTAGCTTCAATATTTTTTAGTTCGACTAAATTCGTTTTGCCCGTACCCACAGCTAAAGCACCCATTTTTGTTCGATCATTAAGGACATGAATCGCATGAGCAGGGTCAGTAATTTGCATAATTTCGGCAGAATCAGGTGCAATACTGTCAATTTGACCGTAGATATTTTTTCCTGAAATAACCACTTGACCAGAATAAATATCTTCATTAGCACCACGGTTAATCGTCACTTTACGGCGAAATATATTACCCGAAACGGCTAATACTTCGGCTAATAAAAAACGTTCTTTTACCGCAGGAATAGCATTGAGTTGATGACGAAGACGTATATTTTCACTGGCAATGGAGTGATATTTTTGATTGCGTGCCGCGTATACATTAACCATAGAACGCAGTTGCTTGTTTTCCGCCGCCATTTTTTTATGATCAGCAAAATAGTCACTCAGGTAACTCACCATACGCACAGGAACATCAACAACATATTGCAACGGATAGATTGCTGTTCTTAACGAAGTACGCACGGGCTGTAAAATAGTGTCGCGATAATCAAACACCATAATCGTCGCAGAAATAGCGACCAAGATCATAAATTTGAGAAGCAATGAGCTGTGCGAGTCACCATCAATGATATCATTCATAGAAATAGGTAAAAATTAAAGGTTAAACACAAGTAGAGTAATCCTCAATGATCACAATAACGAAGAAAAATTAATCGTGCAATGATTCACTAATCTGAAGACCAGAAATCAAAACCATCATCATCTAACATTTCTAAAATTTTACCCCCACCTCGCGCAACGCACGTAAGAGGATCATCAGCAACTAAAACAGGAATACCTGTTTCCTCCATTAGCAAACGGTCTAAATCACGTAGCAAAGCACCACCACCCGTTAGCACAATACCGCGATCAGCAACATCAGCACCGAGTTCGGGCGGTGTTTGCTCTAAAGCCGTTTTAACGGCACTGACAATACCAAAAAGTGGCTCTTGTAGTGCTTCAAGAATTTCGTTACTGGTAAGTGTAAAGCTACGAGGAACACCTTCTGACAGATTGCGCCCCTTAACTTCGATTTCTTGCAATTCTTTTCCAGGATAAGCGGAACCAATCTCGCATTTAATTTGTTCTGCCGTTGCATCGCCAATCAACATGCCGTAGTTACGACGCACATAACTGATAATCGCCTCATCTAAGCGGTCACCACCAATACGCACAGAAGCCGAATAAACAATACCACGCAATGACATCACTGCCACTTCAGAGGTTCCACCACCAATATCCAATACCATTGAACCAATCGCTTCATCAATAGGAATACCCGCACCAATCGCCGCTGCCATCGGTTCTTCAACCAAAAAGACTTTGCGTGCGCCTGCTCCCATTGCTGAATCTTTGATCGCTCGACGCTCTACTTGTGTTGCGCCACAAGGCACACAAATAACAACGCGTGGACGCGGACGTAAAATCCGTCCACTGTCCACCTTATGAATAAAATGCTGAAGCATTTTTTCAGTATAGGTAAAATCAGCAATAACACCGTCTTTCATAGGACGAATCGCCATGATATTTTCTGGTGTACGCCCCAACATTTTTTTCGCTTCAATCCCAACCGCTTCAATCTTTTTAGGTCCACCGGGACCACGATCCTGACGTATTGAAACTACAGAGGGCTCATCTAAAACAATACCTTTTCCGCGCATATAAATGAGCGTATTTGCCGTTCCTAAATCAATAGAAATATCGTTAGAAAACCAGCCAGAAATAAACTTAAACATAAGAAAATAATCCGATTTTTTTAGGAAACGCTATTAAGTTTGGTGATGGAAATATCAATCTAAAAAGCCCTTTTTCATCTGTTTTATTGTTAATATACTGATAACCTTAGTATCGTCACAGCATAAAAACCAACCATTTGAAAATTGAAACCTGCCATATATAGAAAAAAATTTATACAGTTTGAGATAAAAATATATCTAATACTAAAATCAGTAAGCAGGCAGTTAGTAGCAGAAGTCCATTATATTGAGTGCGAACAACACCTTAATAATATCAATTAATAGTGCGCGTAATGTAACAATCAAGAGAGTTTTGAGCAAGGTATTGATAAAAAAATCTATACCCACAATAATACTTTTTCATATATAGTCCTCGCTCACAGAAATATCAGAGTATCGCGTACAGGGGAAGTTTGGACTTACTTTATCCCTTCTCCAGCTTGCTCGACTTCTCTATTTCCCGTTATTCCTCACTGGCTTTCACCTTAGTTAAAATATGAATACTCTCATTGTTTACACACATCCTAACCCTGTTAGTTTTAACCATGCCATCTTAAAAAACATTTGTGCAGGCTTGGAAAAAGCAGGACACAATGTCCGAATCAAAGACCTCTACAAAGAAAATTTTGATCCTGTTTTACACGCTAAAGACCTTGCTGATTTACACCAAGGCAACATACCCGAACGTATTCATAAAGAACAGATTGATTTACTTTGGGCAGACAGTCTCATCTTTATTTATCCGTTATGGTGGTTTGATCGCCCTGCCATGTTGAAAGGCTGGTTTGATCTGGTACTCACTAACGGCTTAGCCTTTGAATATTCGGACAAAGGGGTACGCGGCTTATTAAAACACAAAAAAGCATTGGTCATTATTACAGCGGGAGGATCTAAACAATACTTCGTTGATACTGATGCATTACAGCTCATTCATCGTCCTGTCACTGATGGTACCTTATCATTTTGTGGCATCCGTGATGTGAGCCATCGTATCTACTATGACATAGCGAATCTTAGTAATACGGAACGAGCTGATATTTTACAAGAATCTCTTGATCTAGGGGAAACATTTGCAGATTAACAGTCAATTAATTGATCAACTGAGATCACTACCTTTTTATGCCATTACTTCACTATAAAATTTATCCTACAAAAGAGAAAAGGGTTCAAGGGCATCCCCTTATCATTCTACATGGCCTACTTGGGTCAATGGATAATTGGCATAGCCAAGCCCTTCGGCTTTCTATTTCACGTCCTGTTATTACCGTTGATTTACGCAATCATGGACGCTCCCCTCATCTCAAAGGGATGAGTTATAAAGCGATGGTTGCTGACCTCTTGACACTATTAATACATGAACAATTAACGCACGTTGATTTATTAGGACACTCAATGGGGGGGAAAGTGGCGATGTTATTGACACTTCAACATGCTCGCCTCATTAATAAACTGATTGTCGTCGATATTGCACCTAAAACCTATCCACTTTGGCATCAACATATTTTATCTACCTTATTACAAACCCCATTATCAACGTTTCAATCACGTAGCGCAATTGATCACTATTTATCACAACAGATAACAGATCCTAAGAAGCGTATTTTTCTCACTAAGAATATACAACGAAAAACAACGGGGGGTTATCAATGGCGTTGTAATTTAAGTGAAATTGCTAAGGGGTATTTAAATATTGCAGGATTTCCCCAACAACATTTGAGTGTCGCGACACCAAGCTACTTTATTCGCGGAGAACAATCACACTATATCTCCCCTGAAGATACGCCATTGATCCAAAGTATGTTTAAACACGCTCAACAACAAACGGTTCATCATGCAGGACACCTTCCTCACATAGAACAAGCTGACATTTTCTACCGATCTGTTCAAGCTTTTTTATAAAAAACATTTATTCATCATCAAATATGATTAACAGCAAACTGAAGTATAATTTATATTGACCTTCAAAACACTCTATTTGAATAAAATTGCTTATAAAACAACCCGAATAATTTACATATTTAAAATAACTAACAAAATATAGGAGGTTTGTCTGATATAACTTGCGCTGGTCTAATTAAATATATTAGAATATTAGCATATTAATAATTAATATATATCATCAATAAAGAAAACAGATAGTCGCTAGGAAAATCATCATGAAATTAAAAATATTAACCATTGCAACCTTAATCCTTCTCAGTAGCACCGCTTCCGCCGATTGGTTTAACGGGTGGAATAATACAGATGGCACAAGCACAGGTGCAGGACAAGCGAGTGGTACACTCCAAAACAACACCACAGGCACAGCAAAAGGTTCTGGAAACGGAACAGGCTGGGGAACAGGAAAAGGCGAAGCCGATGGCGCTGTAGATTTTAATGTTAGCTTTAAAGGCAAAGCTAACACCAATCTGGATACTAAAATGCAAGGCAAAGGTGATTTAAAAGGAGCCGCTGAGACACAAGGTAAAGGCAATGGGACTGGTAATCTGGCAGGAAATGGCAACGGTAATTTTACGGGTGCTAATTCAACACTCACTCAAGGACAAAACATAAATCGGGCTAATAATCGAGGGGCTTTCCCTCCATTAAGAGCATCTGCTCCAATGACAACCACACAAATGAAAGCCTCATTAATGGCTCAAATTCAACAAGCACAAACGATGTTGAAACGTATTGAAGCCCAAGAACAAGCATCTAGAACCGTTAAATAATTTAAGCTATTGGAAATACAGTTAATTTTAACCATTTGATGAATTAAAAAAACAATATTTCCTTAGCATTTAATAAAAAAAGGCATTCTATTTTTAGAGTGCCTTTTTTTATGTTTTAAACAGTATTAAAAAAATCAGAACCGCTAACGTTCTATCGGAAAACCATTCATTTTATTTGCTATAAAAATAAAATCTATTAATAATAAAATTCAACACAATTAACTATCATTTAAGACAACAAGATAATCCTAGGAGGCGACTAAAGACTCCTACTTAAATCTTGTTTATCACCCCCCAATAGCTTGAAAAAAGACAATAATAACTAAAATAAGAGAGTGTCATCATGCTAGATCAACGCGTAGCCAAGCTACTGCTTTATAGTCTATTTATTACCTTATTTCCAACACAAGCCGACCATATCAGTCATAATTTAGACCGATACGGTCACGAGGATCTATCGCGTGAATCCTATGGAACATTCACTTCACCAGCAAACCCAATACAGACCATTCAACGAAAAAGAGAAGGACCAACGCCTTACCCTAATATTCAATTTAATCAACCCAGAAGCAATAAAACATCAGCAACCCATAGAAAAATTTACTTAGGTTTACAACACGCTAAACACTACCTACAACGCAATAATTTAAATCTAACCGTTGCACAAAGAGGCGCTAATTTAAAAAACAAAGCCCTCGCAAATACTATTAAGGCCTTATTAAAATGGAACCAAGCGTTTACTCCTCAAGCGATGTCACCTCATTTTCATTTAAAGCCTTTAGTACAAAGCAGCAGTAATAAAAGTAAATTTACAGGTTACTATACGCCCATTATTTCGGCTCAGCTTACCCCTAATCGTCATTACCGTTACCCAATCTATCGCTCCCCAAGCTCATGGAAACGTCGATTATCACGCGCCAGAATCAATGATGGTGGATTAAAAAATCAGGGCTTAGAGGTCGCATGGACAAATGATCCTATCGGTTTATTTTATCTTCAAATTCAAGGTTCTGGTATTATCCAACTGCCGAATGGGGAACGTAAAACCTTAAAGTTTGATGGCAGTAATGACAAACGCTTTCGTAGTATTGCGCGTTATATGCAGAACAAAGGGTTTATTGCGAATAATCCTAGTAGGACAGCGATTAAACAATGGTTCGACCGTCACCCGAAGCAAATGAAGGCTATATTAAATATCAACCCACGTTATATTTATTTCACCTTAGATGATAAACCAACAATCACTGCATCAGGAATACCTATCGTCTCAGGACATACCGTTGCCGTTGATACCCGCTACATCCCTTTTGGTGCAGTGATCTTAGCAGAAGTGCCGATTAGCAATCGCTTAGGGCAACAAATAGCCTATGAGTGGCGTATTTTATTCCCACAAGATAGAGGCAATGCCATCAGAGGCCCTGCGCGCATGGATATCTATACAGGCGTTGGTGAAGGCGCTCGCTTGCAAGCAAATCGTTTCACAGGTTATGGAAAAGCTTATCTCCTCTTAAGCAAGCCTATGAATAACAATCCAGTAACTGCTGGTTTAGATGCTCCACATATACCATCAATATAACCAACGGACATAAAATAATTACCCCCTTTATAACAGTATTATACGATCAAAAAACAAGCTTTAGAACTCAAAGTAACATAAGCTCCAAAAACCCCATCTGAATATTTAGCTGAAATAAAAATGGGTTTTAGGCGCATCATCACACGACGCAACGGCTTTCATCGCTTTAATGGCTGGCTTCGTTTTGAGTTCTTATTATAAAAAACGAGGTGAGAAGAGTGAAACATATTCTATTAAAAAGTAGCTTATTATTTGTAGTAAGCGGATTAGTTGCATTAAAGGCTGGGGATGGTTTTAGCTTGTTACAGCAAGATCCCGCTGACTTGATGAAGGTTTTTGAAATTGTTATTGCAGGCATTATTGGTTCTGCCATTATCCTCTCCATTTTAGCACTCTTTCTTGGGCAGTGGTCTGGAAGAAAACAAGTCTCATTAATCAACAAGCTACGCGGTGAAGCGGAACAAGACAAGGCCGATATTAAAAAAATTATTAATGATGTTCAGAATAACGCTCAGGTGGCACAACAACTGGTGAATAGTCTCCAAAAAAAAGAAGTTGCAATCACCAATAAACAACACCAAGCTTGGGTACATGTTGAAGACATTGAAGAAATGGTTGAAGAAGCGGAGGAGTGCAATAGCGAACTGAAAACAACCACAGATCAAGTCACACAACGTATGGATCAAATTCAAGGCTATTGGGATGGGCAATTGAGAGATACCACAAAAAAAGTCACACAAGTACACTCCACACTTGATGATGGGCTAAAAAAAGTCGAATCAGGTTTAGCTGATTTAGAAGAAAAAGAAACCCAATCGCAACAACTTTCTGAAAAAATAAATGCAGCGTATAGTCAACAAAACAAAACCGTTGAAAAGAACGCTGTACTCGCAGGGGAAATTAAAAGCAACCTAGATAAGGCATCGGAAGAATCCATACAGCTTTTAGAACAACTTGAAACCAAGAAAGAAACCGCAACCCAGTCGTTTCAACACTTTAACAGCCAGTTACAACATTTTGAATCTCAAGCCTACGAACAATGTCATCACATCATTCAAAGCAGTGATATGGCACGACAAGAACTCAGTGCTAATGTCAATGAAAGCCGACAACATGTTGAAAATATAAGGCGTTATGAAATTGAAGGACGCAATATTAAGCAACAAGCACAGCAACATTTAAATAGCCTCACCAGTCACTCGATTGATCAATTTTCATCGACACTAGAAAGCACCCAACAGATGTTTATGACCTTACAAAATGATGTACAAGATGCACAATACGCTATTGACTCACTGCGAAAAATGAAACAAGAAATACAAGAATCATCCCCCGAAAAGAGCAATACTCAGGAAGAGCCTAAACAAATTGCATCAGGTAATGTGAACTTATTGGAAAATAAGCAAGAGGAGAACCCCACAGAGGAAAAAGAATTATTCAAAGTTGCTAGTGGGGATAACACCATTTC
>JAGLBW010000102.1 GCA_023146545.1 Cocleimonas sp. | reverse complement strand
TAGTGTTCCTTGGATTGTTAGCCAAGTTTGAGATAATCCCTCTAATAAACTGCTCATAACTTGCTCCTTTGTCGTTTTCTAACCCTATTTTACAGGCATTTGGAGTAAGTCATTTTTCAATTTTTAGGCTATCTGTCTCGAATATCCTTGATTTTTTAATTTTGCGCGTGCCTTTTACACTAAGGATTTTGCTGAACGCTTCTTCCAAAGGAAAATTGATATCGCTAGATCAACACGATAGACTGACCGCCCCTATCAATAGGTCAGCCTCACTTTAAATTTAAGGAATAACACACATGACAATTAAGCGCATCGGACACCGTTATATCGACAGTGCCAGTGGAAAAACGATTGATACTTGGTTTCCACGCTCAAATAAAGAAATTGCCAGAAGTTGTTTAGCCCAAAAAGTAGGCTTAATTAAGAGTGACTTTATTGAAGTCGAGATTGATATTGATCGCGCTCCCGAAACGACAGAAGATATTTATCTGCGCTTACACCTGCTTTCAGAATGTGACGTTAAACCGCACGGTATCAATCTTGACGGTATGTTTAGTTTATTACCTAATATTGCATGGACATCCGCAGGCCCTGTACTGCCTACAACAGTGGAAACCTTGCGTGGTTTAATTGCTGAAGAAAATGTACAGCTGAATATCACCTCGATTGATAAATTCCCCCGTATGACCGATTACGTGATTCCAGAAGGCGTAAGAATTGGTGATGCGGATCGAATTCGTTTAGGCGCGCATGTGGCTTCAGGCACGACGGTTATGCATGAAGGCTTTATTAACTTCAATGCAGGCACATTGGGTAATTCAATGGTAGAAGGACGTATTAGTGCAGGTGTTGTGGTCGCAGATGGTTCTGATATTGGTGGTGGAGCCTCTATTATGGGAACGTTATCAGGCGGGGGCAAGCAGGTTATTTCCATTGGTGAAAAAAGCTTACTTGGTGCTAATGCAGGTTTAGGTATTTCGCTCGGCGATGAATGTATTGTCGAATCAGGTTTATATTTAACCGCAGGCTCTAAAGTTAAAACACCTGAAGGGGAGATTGTCTCTGCGCGTGAATTATCAGGACGATCAGGACTACTTTATCGTCGTCACAGTCAAACAGGCGCTATTGAAGCCATTGCCATCAACACAGGTTTATGGGGTGGCTTGAATAATGAACTACACAGCAATGACTAAGGTCGCTTACTTTAAACACACAAGATAACCATTACTCTTTCCCACATACTCAATGACAGGCATCTTGGAATTATTATGAAAGCAGAACTTCAGTTTTTTATGTTACCTTCAGATCAAGCGACTTTTCTTCAGTTTGCGGAAACACATATTGATCACATTAACGCCGATCAAACCTTGTGTGTAGGGGATTGTGAGCTATTATTTCAAGCCTCTTCTCAGGTAGATAACGCCCTCTTTATTGGTAAACTATCAATCAATTCAGGCGGGCTGGATGAGGGCTGTCAAGACCATAACCGTGCTAATGCAATCTATCGTACTTTGCGTAAATGGATTAAAAAACATTATGACAATCGTTTAAGTACATGGACATCGGGTAAAAAAGACAGTATAGGGCGCACTCGGAATCAATGGTTAGCCCCTGATGCAAAACAATGGAAACAGAAAAATCCCAATGCTGACATGCGTTTTTCCATTGAGAGTGCAGTGCATTTTGATATTGCACCCGAATTTTCACAAATGGGGGGCATTGAACCCAAAGGGAAAAAATTTAAAGCAAGGAGCAAAAATTAAGTTCGGCTGACAATGAAAATTCTTCTGCTTACACCACCAATGACGCAACTTAATACGCCCTACCCTGCAACGGCTTATCTAACAGGTTTCTTGCGTCAACACGGTTACGATACGGTTCAACGGGATATGGCGATTGAATTATTGCTATTAATGCTAACTCAGAACGGGTTAGATCGCCTCCTTGAGCAAATTGAGGATAATTTCGCATCCACTGATGATGACAATTTGCCCGATGCCGTTTATCATTTTTTTCTTCATTTTGACACGATTCGTATCTGCTTAGAACCAACCCTCCAATTTTTACAAGGCAAAAACCCTAGCCTTGCCTTACGCATTGTGTCTCGAAAATTTCTTCCTGAAGGGGCTAATTTTGAAAATCTAAACGCAATGCAAGTTGCCTCAAACGCTATTTTAGACTGGGCTTTTGGTGAATTAGGGACACACGATAAGGCAAAGTACCTTGCGACCTTATTTCTAGATGATTTAGTGGATGTTATTCGTGAGGGGGTTGACCCTTATTTTGAAATCTCACGTTATGGCGAACGACTCGCCGCCTCCAATCCTTCCTTTGATGATTTATACCGTGTCCTTAGCGAAGAAAAGACCTACACTGAAATAGGTCTGCAATCATTATTAGATCAATATATTATTGATGAACAACCTGATATCATTGGGATTACTGTCCCCTTTCCTGGCAATATGTTAGGGGCATTACAAATCGCTAAACACTGCCGTCAGATCATAGCACACTGCCCCGTTTTATTAGGCGGCGGTTATATCAATACCGAACTCCGCCAGTTAAAAGACCCCCGCTTATTTGAATTTGTTGATTATATTTTATTAGACGATGGCGAACGTCCACTACTCAATTTATTAGACTATCTTCAAGGAACAGGCACTAAAGATGATTTAGTACGCACCTATTATTTAGAGAAAAATCAGCTCACCTATAGCAATAATGAACGCATTGCTGATATTCCTCATAAAGATATTGGAACACCTTGTTACGATGGTTTACCACTTGAGCGCTATTTATCCTTATGTGAAATGCTCAACCCTATGCACCGTATTTGGAGTGATGGGCGCTGGAATAAGCTCACCATCGCGCACGGTTGCTATTGGTCAAAATGTAGCTTTTGTGATGTGAATTTAGATTACATTGGTCGCTATGACGACGCTGGTGCTGATATTGTGGTGCAACGCATGGAAGCCTTGATCGCAGAGACAGGACAAACAGGGTTTCACTTTGTTGATGAAGCGGCACCGCCTAAAGTATTATTTGCGATGGCAGAACAAATCATTGAAAAAGGCTTAGTCGTCACATGGTGGGGGAATATCCGTTTTGAAAAAACCTTTACCCCAGAAAAATGTCAACTCCTTGCTGATTCGGGTTGCATTGCCATTAGCGGAGGTTTGGAAGTTGCTTCTGATCGACTCTTAAAGCGGATGAAAAAAGGCGTAACCGTTCAACAAGTCGCGCGTGTCACAAAAGGTTTTTCAGCGGCGGGTATTTTAGTACACGCTTATTTAATGTACGGTTTCCCCACACAAACCGAAGCAGAAACGCTGTTATCTTTAGAGTATGTTCGACAATTAATGCAGAATAAATGTTTTCACTCCGCTTATTGGCATCGTTTTTCAGCAACCGTTCATAGCCCTGTTGGACAGTCACCCACAGACTATCAGATTACCCTTCAACCTCATCCAGAGATACGCTTTGCTAACAATGACATCGCCTTTATTGACCCTGTCAATACTGATCACGAACGCCTAGGCAAAGGGCTAAAAAGTGCCTTGTACAACTACATGCACGGCTTAGGGCTTGATCAACCCTTACAGGTCTGGTTTGACCAACCGATTAAAACACCTCAAATCGCTGCTGATTTCATTAGCTTATCATTAAAATAATCCACCGTTTTTTGATCCGTCATGCCGTGTGTTAGTTGGTAGCGTTGATAAATCTGATACGTATTGAGCGCATTGTTTTGAGCGTATTGATACAGTTGTTGGTAATTCTCTGCTAAATAAATCTCCCAAAGGCTACGACTGTCTTGATCTGCTTCGGCTTCTAAACCCAGCAACGTTGCAATGTCTTCCAGAGAGGTTGCTACTGAACTTGATACTAAGGCTTGATTCAAATTAAAGTGATGCGCCTTGTTTTCATAATGTGGTGACATCAGCAACGCGTGTTTAATACAACGGTAGTTAATAATTTCTGAGGTAAAGTGCTCATTTTCCCACGTTACAAGGGTTGGCTTGTAGTGTTCGATCACATCAAAAAAATGATTAAGAATCTCAGGCTCTGAATCCGTCAACACCTGTTGCTCAAACACGCCCTCACCCGTTAACACCATCGCAATAGCTACAATCTGTTGCAAATAACTGGGAAGACACTCATCCCCTGTTTTTTGAGCTTGCAAATGAAATAAAGCTTTAGCAGTCCCTTTGTCATCTAACCCCTGCAAATCATAAAGTTGAGCGCCTGTTACAAAGTCTGGAATAGTAATTAAGGCGTAAGCCAATGTCGTTGTCTTCATAAATAATTTAGATTCTATTAAGCAGGAAAAATACCCGTGGAAATATAACGATCACCACGATCAGGAAGAATAGTAACAATGGTCGCATGCTCTAATGTTTCTGATAGTTGAAGCGCAGCGGCAACTGCTCCACCCGCAGAGATCCCACAAAAAATACCCTCTTCTGTAGCTAAACGACGCATAGTATCTTCTGCTAATTGTTGTGTCATATCTAAGGTTTGGTCAACAATAGCGTGTTTAAAAATAGCAGGGACATAATCAGCATTCCAGCGCCGAATACCTGGAATCTTTTCTTCATTTCCTAATGGCTGTACACCTACAATTTGTATCGCTGGATTTTGTTGCTTTAAATAAATACTCGTACCCGTAATGGTTCCCGTCGTTCCCATCGCACTAACAAAATGTGTGATTTCACCCTGTGTATCCTGCCAAATTTCAGGGGCAGTGGTTTCGATATGCGCTTGATAATTATCAGGGTTGGAAAATTGGTCGAGGAAATAGCCTTTACCCTCAATATGCATTTTCTCAGCAAGATCACGCGCCCCTTCCATTCCGCCCTCTGCTTCAGAAACCAGTATCAAACGCGCACCATACGCCTTCATTGAGGCACGACGCTCAGCACTCATGTTATCAGGCATCACTAAAATCATCTGATAACCCCGAATCGCCGCGGACATCGCTAGGGCAATCCCCGTATTACCGCTGGTCGCTTCAATCAAGGTATCCCCGTGTTGAATATCACCACGGGCTTCAGCCAAGCAAATCATACTTAATGCAGGGCGATCTTTAACAGAACCTGCAGGGTTATTACCTTCCAGTTTAACCAATAACGTATTATTGGTTGTTCCACCTAAGCGTTGTAAACGAACTAACGGCGTATGACCAATAAACTGTTCAAGCGTAGGATAATGAACCGACATATTTAAGCGTCTCCTTCTAAAATAACATAAGCCAGTGCATAGTTTTTCTCGTCAGAAAGGGATAAAAAACACTGCGTCACCCCCATGCTCTGTGCAATTGCTTTGGTATGCTGGTGTAGTTCAATCAAAGGTCGTCCCATCGCATCATTACTGATTTCAATCTCATCAAAACTCACACCCTTTGCGATCCCTGTTCCCAACGCTTTAGACACCGCTTCTTTTGCCGCAAAGCGTTTCGCAAGATAAGCACAAGGGGAATGATGATCGGCAAATATTTTTTGCTCATTAGGGTGTAAAACACGACGTGTAAAGGCCTTAGGATGTTTAACTAACACTCGTTCAATCCGTTCAACACTGACAAGATCAGTACCTATGCCTTTGATCATAACCGCGCTTTCTCCATAATAGCCAACATTTCTTCAGTGGCTTGCTTAATCCCAACAAACACCGCACGAGCAATCATAGCATGACCAATATTTAATTCTTTGATCTGAGGAATAGCGGCAATAATCGCGGTATTATCATAATCTAAACCATGTCCTGCATTGACTTGAATCCCAAGGTTATCGGCAAACGCTGTAGCACCAACAATTCGCTCGAACTCATACTTTTTAGCATCACCCGTCGCATTCGCATACGTGCCTGTATGTAGCTCAATCACAGACGCACCCACATCAAGCACCCGCTTAATTTGCTCCACATCAGGTTCGATAAACAATGACACACGAATTCCTGCATCCCTTAATGTTTGTGTCGATTGCTGAATACGATCAAATTGCCCTATCACATCCAAACCTCCTTCAGTGGTCAGTTCTTCACGTTTTTCAGGCACAATACAGGCATCATCAGGCATCACCCCACAAGCAATAGCCACCATCTCATCGGTCGCGGCTAACTCCAAATTAAGCCGCCGCTGACAGTGTTTGCGAATGGCATCAACATCCGCATCTTGAATATGACGACGATCCTCACGCAAATGAATTGTAATCGCATCAGCGCCCGCCGCCTCAACCAACGTAACCGCATCCAATAAGTTAGGATAAATTGTGCCACGTGCTTGTCGCAATGTCGCAATATGATCAATATTAACACCAAGTTCTAGGCTCATGGGAACTCCTGATTAGCTGATAAAAGGCGCTGGATTATAACATTGATTAAACGTTAATTTGGACAATCAGTTTTGATTAACTCAACTTTTTAAGTAACTACTCAGCCTAAAAACAAATGGCTCTTTCTCTTTTGGCGTTAAGATCTAAACATTTTAAAAACAAAGAGAATTTAATCCATTGTCGGGTATCGTGTGACATCATCCTCATATTCCTCTTTATTATTTTTAATCCAGAGGTGACGGAGCTTGCTCTCTTTATTGATGCTGTAGGTCTTGAGATATTTTTCATGCTTGTCGAAGTCCAAATTATTGTCGCCTTTGGCTTGCTTCAAGCTAAATTAAGTTTGTCTTTTGTTTATGTGAAAAAGTTATACCAACATTCTTCTTCAAGAGTAGGATAGCGTAATATAAAGGAAGCACCAGAACGTTTATTGTTGTTAGTACAAGCCAAACGACAATGATGTCGCTATTGGCTTGTACTGCTTGTTTTCATATGGCTTTAGTGACCTGAGTAAAAAGGATATCTTTACTTTGTTTTTCATGTTTTGAAAGTTTATTTATCAACCAGGAGGCCAAGTCAATGGACGACCTGCTAAGAGATGCAAGTGAAGATGAAAAACAGTTTGCCCTGCGGCTTCACCACAGTTCATCACAACCCGATAGCCTTGATCAGTATATCCTTCCGTTTGTGCGATTTCTTTAGCCGCAAGGTACAATTGACCAATAAGGTGTGCATTATTGGTTTCTAAATCATTAATACTTGCAATATGCTGTTTAGGGATAATTAATACATGCAAGGGTGCTTGCCCATTAATATCTCGAAAAGCGAAGACTGCCTCATCTTCATAGACAATTTCTGAGGGGATACTGCCTTCTATAATTTCACAAAAAATACAATTACTCACGCATTTCACCTACACAATAGAGCAATCTATTCGTCCTCTTTTAAATCTAAACGATAAAAAAAAAGGACGCTAGACTAGATTAGTGATCAAACCATTAAAAGGGCATTTTCAAACCACCAGGAAGGTTCATTCCATCAGTAATACCTGACATTTTTTCTTTTGAGGTTGTTGCTAACTTCTGCACCGCATCATTAAAGGCGGCGGCAACAAGGTCTTCCACCATTTCCTTATCGTCATCTGCCATTAAACTGGTATCAATATTGACCCGCTTACATTCATGTTGACCATTAATAACCACCGATACTAAACCACCGCCAGATTCTCCTGTGATTTCAATCGCAGCAATTTCAGCTTGAGCACGTTGGACATCTTCTTGCATTTTTTGGGCTTGCTTCATTAAGTTGCCCATTCCACCTTTCATCATAACGCTATCCTTGTTCTAAAATTATATTAAAATTTATTACACCCTGTTGATATTACCTTTAAATTATTTTGGTTTCACTGATTTAGGTACAATACGTGCATTAAATTGATCCTCTAATTGTTTCACAAAAGGATCTTCTTTTATTGATTTCTCTATCTGTTGTTGGTGTTCTTGTTGCTTTCGCTCAACCCGTTTTGAGGGTGTTTCGATGCTTAAGTTTTTCATGTTGATCAATAAGCGCATATTGGGTTTAGCATAGTATTGTTGTAATGCCACTTCTATCTCCAACATGATACTGTCTGCAAATAAACCTTCTCTTGATTGATCCAAAGACAGTGTAATGTGATTACTGTCCCTGCTGACTAAAACACAATGCCTAACTAATTCAGCTGCTTGACCTTTTAAATCAAGTTGTCGAATAATGTCATACCACTTTAAGCGTATTGTTTTCTTTTCTTGCTCAACAGTAGAAGGGATCTTTTCTGTTGGGATTGTGGTTGGTTTATTCTGATCTGGTGGTGTTTCAATAGAAGTAGGGCGATCATTATTTATTCTTTCTGAGGTTCTCTCACTCGTTTTAAGTCGTACAGCAGGTGCTATAGCAGATTCACCCCAAGGCGGTGCATCATCAATAACACCAGAAGAGGGTGCAGAAGATAGATTGCTTGGTGTTTCTTTTACGACGTGCTGAGGTGCTTTTACTTTTAACACGGGAGATGGAGTTTGAGATTGAACCGAGTTGTCGTTCGTTACTTCTTTTTCTTCTTTTTTTGAAATACCCTGTACAGGCGGTGCAATATCACTCAACGGTCTAAAGGTTAATAAGCGTAGAAAAAGCATTTCAAAACCACTGCGAGGATCGGGTGATAAGGCTAAATCACGGCGACTGTGCAATGCAATTTGATAATATAATTGCACATCCTCTTTGCTCAATTGTGTCGCTAGTTGCTTTATTGTTTCCTCTTCTTCTTTAGCTTGTGTGACGACTTGTAAAACCGCAATTTGATGCAACAAAGCAATCAAAGCATCCGTAGCGGTTTCAAAGTCTGGGGTAATCCCCGCCATTGTTTCAATATCGTCTAATATTTTTTGACCATCACCTGCGGCAACGGCTTGTAATAAATCCACTAAGGGTTCGTGAGAGATGCTACCGAGCATTTCTTGAATATCAGTTTCTTTTAGCTCGCCTGCACCAAATGATATGGCTTGATCCAAAAGGCTAAGTGCATCACGCATACTGCCATCAGCCGCTCGTGCGATTAAACGTAAGGAACCCTCATCACTTTGAATTTTTTCTTTGTTTAAAAGGGTGATCAGATGCCCAAAAATCATATCAACGGGCATACGCTTTAGATTAAATTGCAAACAACGGGACAAAATAGTAACAGGCAACTTTTGAGGGTCAGTTGTTGCTAATAAAAATTTAACGTGGGGTGGTGGTTCTTCTAATGTTTTGAGCAAGGCATTAAAACTATGCCCTGATAGCATGTGAACCTCGTCAATCAGATAGACTTTAAAACGACCGCGCGTTGGTGCGTATTGGACGTTATCTAAAAGCTCGCGGGTATCCTCAACACGGGTACGCGAAGCAGCATCTACCTCGATCAGATCAATAAAACGTCCTTCTACAATCTCTTGACAACTGCCACAGTGACCGCACGGCTCGGAGGTTACACCTAATTCACAGTTAAGGCATTTTGCAAGCACACGAGCAATGGTGGTTTTACCAACGCCACGGGTTCCCGTGAATAAATAGGCGTGATGCAAACGATCATCATCCAATGCATTAATCAGTGCTTTAAGCACATGCTGTTGCCCCACCATTTCTTTAAAATTTTGGGGTCTCCATTTTCTGGCAAGGACTTGATAGCTCATTTGGATAGTGTACTAAAATTAGAGGAAAGCGCTTAGGGTTTCTATTGAATAGTATCAATGAAGCTAGGAACCTGCAGGTTCCTTAGGAAGAAATATTAGAGAGGCAACCCACATCAGCCACATCTCGGCACCCGAATCCACTACTACCGTTGCTCCCTTCCGGGCCTGGCGGGGTTCGTAGTTTATCGCTGCGAGAGAACCAATGCAGATCACCATAATATTCGAGAAAAATGAATCTCGAAGTAATGACAGCGCGAGGATTATGAGGCAAAAAGGAGATTGAAACAAGTAGAAATCACCCTAATCTTTGCGTAAACGTATCTTTATGACCTTCATTAACACATCAAAATCAAAGCGACGGGATTTTTGTAACGTATGCTCATGTCCCTTTATATCTTTTTCAAACACCTTAATATTTTCTTGTGCCGTATTCACTTCCAGATCAGTCATAAACTGCTGATCTGCTTTTAATGTTGTCACAAATTTTTCTAAGGTCGGCAAACTAGTATTAAATAACTGCCGCACTTTCTTTGATTTTTTTGGTGAAACGCTTAATATATGGACAATATCACCCAATGACTTATAGGTAGGCTTTAATGATTGTTGCCACGGCTTGGATAATTCCTGATTACATTCAAGCAACGCTTCATAACGTATAATGAGTGTTTGAATTTTTTTCGGTAACTTCTTACGTCGTTCATATTGCCTCCATTTTTGTTGCTGATTTGATATGACCTTTGTGCCTTTTTCTACAGCTTGATTGATTGTACTTTTGAACTGTCGCCAAAGCCAACGCAAGGAAAAAACGATAGCAATAACGCTAACGACAAATAATATAAAAATAAGAATACGTCCCATAACTTACTAGGATTATGCTTTATTCACCAAAAATCAAGGAAAATACTATGAGAAGATTGAAACAACGCATCAATAAAATTTTTTATAAAAAACGTAAAAAACACACTTTTTCAATTATATAACCGTCCTTTTGTCTAACAGTGGTATGCTCTAATTACTCATTTATGCATACTGAAACGTATAATTTTTAACCAAAAAGATGCAAATGAAATGAATAAAGATAGCATTAGTAAAATGATAACCATTCACGGGGTTAATGGTATTTCCTTACTGAATAGCGAAAATGAAGCCTTATTATCAAATATTAAGGATCAACAAATCAGTGAAGCCTTTGTTTTTCTATCCAGTGTGATGCCCGACTTAGAAGCTCTGTTAGCGATGGGTGCAGTCAAGCAAGTTATGTTAAAAGGTGCAGGGCAACAAAATTTATCTACTTTTGCACATAAAAAAAATACCTTATGCATTCAATCTGACCCGCTGTTATCAGCTACCCTACTCGGTCAACAAATAAGAAGTGCAATAGGATAGAAAATGAAAAGCATCCTTACTAATACCATCAGTTTAAAAGATGATGAAGACTCGTACCTCTTTCATGAAGGGGAATGTCTAGAATTTAGTAGTACAAAAGAACAGGCTGATCAGCTTTCAGAGGTGGCACTTTTTTTCGATCAATTTTTTTCTGCATTACGTGACTCTGATCTGCTTTACACCGAAAGCCACATTGAGGTTGATCATGCTTTAATTATTGCTAATATTCTAAAAAATGGTCATATTTTACTAACGATTACTAATACAGCGCCTCATGCACATTCAAACCTTCAACACAAAAGACCCATTATTCAAACCCCACGGTCTTTAGTATCTAACAAAACACCATCCAAGCCATTAGATAAAAAACCAACGGCACTCTCAGAGTCTGCACAGTTAGCAATAAAAAAAATATTAATAAATTATCTAGGACCTGCCTCAACTATCATTTTCAATGATGTTTATTCAAAATGGGGGGCGTTAGAACAACCGACTGAAAAAAGCAGGGCTAATTTATTAAAGTTACTGGCTGAAGAGCTTTATACTCAAGATGAAAAAATCAAATTTCAGGCTAAAGCTGAAGTCATTTTAAAAAAATATTAGTGCTAAAAAAGCTCAATTTTGGGAAAAGTTGAGGTAAGGATGATCAAGGTCATTTCAATTGACACGCCTTAAAATATCACGGGTTGAATAGATTAAAGGTGCTATTTAGTAAAAATTAGTAGAAAATATAGACACTATTACTGTGTAAAAAGCAATCTATCTGCTCATCAAGAGCTGACTTATCAACACAGCTCCCGCAAAATTCTCATCCAATTGAGCGATTGCCATAACAAAAATATAGATACCATCATCATGAATAAATTAAAAAAGAAACTCTTATTAGACTTAATGCTCATTGCTTTTATACCCACTATTTTATTAGGAGGGTATTCGCTCTATTCGTCTTATCAAAGCTTGTATCACAACAGCATTATTTCTCTAAAAAGCCAAACGTCACTAACGGGTGAGCGCATGGAAACCTTTTTAGAAAATGTCTCCAGTGATGTTTTCTACTTAAGAGATTCTAGTGCAATACAGTTTTATCTCTCTGTCCTCAATAGCAAGGACAATAAATCTCAGGGTTTATTACGCAATAATATTGAGCTGAGTTTTCGAGAGTTTGTTGGCAATAAAAAAATCTACCATCAAGCACGCTTTATTAATAAACAAGGCATGGAAGTTGTCCGTATCAATTATGATGGTAACAAAGCCAAAATTGTCCCTGAAGATAAATTACAAAATAAAAAAGGACGCTATTATTTTGATGACAGCATAAAGTTACCTAAGAATGACCTTATGATCTCACCATTAGATCTAAACCGTGAGAAAGGAAAAATAGAGTATCCTATCCGACCTACTATCCGTTTTGCGACCCCTGTATTCAATAAAACAGAAGAATTACAAGGTGTTGTTATTGTTAATGTTTTGGCAGAAAAAATGTTAAATATTATTAACCGACAAGAGAGTAATGGGAATAACACAGCCTTCATTGATAAAGAGGGGTATTACTTTTATTACTCTGACGAAAGTAAAGTATGGGGTAGCAAGCGAGACCTTGCTACAGGAGAGAGTCTATTTACGGATTACCCTGATATTAAACCAATCATTGTAAACAGTGAAAACCTAGGAAAAGCAACATCTGATGATAATGTTATCTTTTATAAGAAAATATGGGTTAATAGTGCTCAACATTTTATTGGTACGTTAATCAACCTTGTTCCTGAAAGCACTGTGTTTAAACCCTTATTTACCTTTATTTTAGTCTTTTTAGCCATTACCTTACTCGCCTTACTGTTAACCTTTATCGTCGCGTCCAAAGTATCGAATACCTTATCAAAACCCTTGGCAACGCTAAAAGAGGAAGTAAAACGGTTGGCTAATGGTGATCTTGATTCACCGATTGATGTTGAAACGGATGATGAAATAGGTGATGTTTCTCATGAGGTTGAAAAACTTCGCCGTTCTATGAAAATTCTCATGAACCGTAACCAATAGAAATAATAATAATGAAAAAACAAAAAAATATTAGGCAACAATTTAATATTGTTTTAATTTCACTCTATCTTTTGAGCTTAGTCACTCTTTTGCCCTTGGTTTACTATCTTAGCTCTCAAGAAGTGTATAGCAATGCCAATAAAGAACTTTCATTACTGGTTGATATGGTTAGCTCCATGCGTAAAACAGTCTCCAAAAACATACGCCCTGAGTTACTTCGGCAGGAAATTTTTCATCCTGCGCCTGCGTTGTCATCGACTGTTTTTACACGACATACCGCAGAATACTTTAAAAAATTACAGCCGAGCTATTATATTAAAGTGGCCTCTGATAACCCTTTAAACCTTAAGAACAGTCCTTTGCCACTTGAACAAGCCATACTGGATCATTTTCGTAATAATAGAGATCAGAAAAAACTCATTCGTGAAGGTATCATTAACGGCAAAAACTTCTTAATGTCTGCTGCACCTTCTGTTAGTAAAGCGAATTGCAACATTTGTCACTCTACGCCTGAAGCGGCTCCACCACAAATAGTTCAAAAATACGGGAGAAAGCACGGTTACGGCTATAAAATAGGAACAGTTGTGGGTGCTAGTTTTGTCGGCGTTCCCATTGATGATATTGCCAATCTCGCCTTTAAGCGTGGTCTTACCATTACCGCGGTGTTAACTCTGCTCTTTACCAGCGTATTGATTATTATTAACCTGCTGGTAAAAAGAAAAATATTAAACCCACTAGAGGAGATTAGCCGATCAACTAAAGCCCTCAGTCAAGGGGATATGAGCCATCCGATTGAAGTTAAAAGCAATGACGAACTGGGTGAGCTGGGTCATTCGATTGAACTCCTACGTCGTAGTTTAGAAAAAATGATGAAACGGTAAATAGGATACACAATAGATTTAGAGCAACTGATTAATCATCAGTTGTGCTGAACGTATCCCTCGAAATTCATTCACCTCAAGCTGATACAATAAATGCACTTCGGCACCTTGATCTGGCCACTGATCTAAATCAACATTAAATGCAATCCCATCAATGGTGGTTGCTGTTTTTTGTTGATCGTCAAGCAGTCGTAACACCAACTTTACATGCGCTTCTTTTAAAATACGTTTTTCAGTAATTTCAAAATGATTATCAAAAAGAGGGGCTGGGAAGTGTTGTCCCCACGGTGCGGCAAATCGAAGTTGATGGGCATGATCAATCGTTAGCTCATTAATCCCTAACGCCCCATCACTTAATAAGATTTCCTGAAAAATATCCTGTGAGTAGTGTTGATCAATCACGGTTGTAATCGCATCAACAAACTCGGGGAATTTTTTCTCAGATAAGCTCAAACCTGCTGCCATCGCATGACCACCAAATTTATCAATTAATTCAGGGTTTTTTGTTGCCACAAGATCCAAAACATCACGAATATGTAACCCATTAATCGAACGTGCTGAACCTTTTATAACACCTTCTTTATCAGGTGCAAAAATAATGGCAGGGCGATGGTAACGCTCTCTTATTCGTGCCGCAAGAATACCAATCACGCCTTGATGCCAATCATCTTTGTACAAACAAAAAATAACGGGTAGGTTCTCTTCTTTCTCTAAGTCTAAACAGGTTTTATCCAGCAAGGCTAATGCTTCCTGCTTCATTTCACCTTCAATTTCTCGCCGCTCACGATTAAGATCATCAAGCATTACCGACTGTTTCAATGCTTGTTGATAATCAACCGCTAATAAGGTTTCAATCCCAATACTCATATCATCTAAACGTCCCGCTGCATTAAGGCGAGGTCCACATGAAAACCCTAAATCACTACTCACCGCGCTGGCAATATTACGTCCTGATACGCTGAATAAGGCTTTAATACCCACACAACATTGCTTATTACGAATTCGTTTTAAACCCTGCTCGACTAAAATACGATTATTTTTATCCAGTGGAACAACATCGGCAACCGTTCCGAGAGCAACAAGGTCTAATAAACTGGTCAAATTGGGGATTGGAAGGTGCTTTTTAAAGAAATAATCTTTCGATTGTAATTTATTTTTAAGGGCTAACATGACGTAGAAAATAACCCCAACACCTGCTAAATTTTTTGAAGGAAAGGTATCACCCCTCTGATTAGGGTTAACAATAGCATCCGCGTTGGGTAATACTAAAGGAGACAAGTGATGATCCGTAATAATAACACGGCAACCTAATGCTTTCGCTTTATCGACACCCTCAACGCTGGATATTCCATTATCAACCGTAATGATTAAATCAGGTTCAAACCGTTGAGCTTCGGTTACAATCTCAGGGGTTAAACCATAGCCGTATTCAAAACGATTCGGTACTAAGTAATTTACCTTTTTAAACCCCATCATTCTCAATGCCTTTACCGCTAATGTCGTCGCGGTTGCCCCATCGGCATCAAAATCACCAATAATGACTAAAGACTGATTGGCTTCTAATACAGTCACAAGCACAGTAACGGCTTTTTCAATATCTTTTAGTTGGGAAATAGGATGTAACTGTTTTAATTCAGTACTCAGCTCATCTTCGTGATCAATCCCTCTAGCCGAAAATACACGGTGTAATAACGGTAACTTAACTGCTTCAAGGGAGAGTTTTCCTGTTAAAGGACGTTGCTTTAGTTTCATTGTTTTATTCCTCTGACTATTTTTCTTAAGGTAGAGCGATCACCGCGCAAGGCTTCCCAGAGCTGTTGAGTATACGTGCTTTTTTTGGGGACAAGACTCGCACCATTGCAAGGGTGTAGCACCAGCTCTAATTTTCCTTTGTCCAATAGTTTTTTCATTGGAGCAAACCACTTCTGCTCCAATTGCTTAAGTTCTTGTTGCCAAGCCACGAGATCATCTTGCAAAGCAAAGCCCGTTAATTGATCTAAAATTAACAGATGATGTCCGCCAGCAACGTATTGGTTTAAAGTGTGTTGAGGTGATTTTGCGGTGGCTTGATAATCACATTGCGCGATTAAAGCCGCTACTTCACCCTGAATACCGCCACCCATTACCGAACGAACACGGGTACGTGCTTTTATTTTTACTCCCCCCCCCCAAAACCAAAGGCTATTAACAGGTAACTTTCCTTGTTGTTCTCGTTGTTGATTAACAGCTGAACTATGCAATAACATTTGCAGTTCATTTTGTACCCTCTGCAACTTTATTTTATTCGATTGTGGCAAATATTGAGCTATATTTTTTCCACGCCGTTCTTCCAAAGGGATTGTTTGAAGCGAGTCGTCCTGCGCTAATAAGAGATACCAGCGGTTTGCGACACCCTTTACAAATTGCAAACCGTCTTGAGAAAAATGCTGATTTAATAGGGCAATTAAATTATCCGCGTCTGTTGTGCTTAAATCATCAAAGCGGTGTGTGTTTAAAATAACCTCACTAACACCAACTTCTAAATGAATAGGGTCAGCACACAATAAGGTGCCGTTGTGCTGAGAAAGTAAGGCATTAACAGGCTCTTTTTTAGCACGATAATACGCGACAGGTAGTTCAGCATCGAATGGAAAGCCCAATAGACTAAAGAGGGTTCGATCTAAACCTTTAAACGGTAAATTATTTTTTTGATGCTGTTTTAATAAGCGATTAAGCTCAGGGGAAACAGCGTCAAAACCGAAATCTTTATGCCATAGCTCAAGCGGCTGTAATAAATCGGGAACAAGAACATGGAGGATAGGCGTATTCGACACAATAGTACTACCAAAACGGACAGGAGTATTATAGTCGCATGTCCATCAAAAACAGTACAGTATGGGGATGATTAAAAACAAACAAGTTCCAGATAAGATGCTCTGATTATTCACGATAATAACATCGTGCTTTTCAAACAAAGTTAATCACTGTTTAATCTGCTTTACGCTAAGAACCCTCCCTGTTGAGTTTGCTGGATACGTTCTTTATGAGCAAAAAATAACGGTTAGGGAACGTGATTGAATTCGCTCCTTTAGTCATCCTAAGTTTTGAATAAAGTGTTTCATTCGATGTGATGCTTCAACACACTCCTCTAATGTTGCCACCAAAGCCAGACGCACTCGATTAGCGCCAGGGTTAACACCCTCAACGTCGCGCGACAAATAACGCCCTGGAACCACATTAAGGTGTTGTTGAGCATAAATTTCACGGGTAAAACGCTCATCATTAATGGGTGTTCCTGCCCATAAATAGAAACTCGCATCAGGTGCTTTAACATCCATTACGGGCGATAAAATATCCAATACGGCAGAAAATTTAGCGCGATAGAGATTGCGGTTTTCCAGTACATGTTGTTCATCATTCCATGCGGCAATACTGGTAGCTTGTATCGTTGGCGACATCGCAGAGCCATGATATGTTCGATAAAGTAAAAACTGACTCAGAATTTCGGCATCACCTGCAATAAACCCTGAACGTAAACCTGGTGCATTAGAACGCTTGGATAAACTATGAAACACCACACAACGTTTATAATCAGTATTCCCAATTTCTGCCGCAACCTCTAATAGACCCACAGGTGGATTAGCTTCATCTAAATAAATTTCAGAATAGCATTCATCACTCGCGATAATAAAATCATGCTGTTCTGCCAAGGCTAATAACTGTTTAATCTGCTTTGCGCTAACAACTGCTCCTGTTGGATTTGCTGGACTACACAAATAAATTAATTGGCAAGCATCCCATGTCACCGCCTCAACCGCATCAAAATCAGGGTTAAAATCATTCGCCTGCGTACAGGGCAAATAAAAGGGTTCTGCACCCGCTAATAAAGCCGCGCCTTCATAAATCTGATAAAAAGGGTTCGGCATTAAAACCTTAGCTTTTTTAGTAGGATCAATCACCGTTTGAGCAAACGCAAATAAAGCTTCTCGTGTTCCATTAACGGGTAAAATTTGGTGGTCAATTTGCAATGAATTTTCAGGTAGATTAAAACGCTGTGTTAGCCAAGCTGCAATACTGGTGCGTAATTCAAGACTTCCTTTTGTCAATGGATACTGTCCCAAACCAATTAAATTATCCTGCATAGCTTTAATGATAATATCAGGGGTAGGGTGCTTTGGTTCACCAATCGCAAGCGACACCAGTGATTTGCCTTTAGGAGGAACAATCCCTCTTTTTAGCTCAGAAATGCGCTGAAAGGGATAAGGTTGTAGCTGTTTTAAATTGGGATTCATAGAGGAGGGAAGTCTAAGCTTAATGAAAAAGGAACTAAATTATAACCGAAGAAAGAACAAGGGTTAATGGCAACCCTAATTTTTCAGCTTATTACACTTCCCATCTCAGCAAGGATATTGAAGTCTAACTTAGTGTATCCTATGAATTTAATTGGAATGCTATGCCCAAACCTTACTCGAATGATTTTAAAAAGAAAATTAGTGAGGAAATACAAGAAGGAAATTATTCAACATCCGAAAGAGCAACGCGATTTCGAATATCGAGCC
>JAGLBW010000101.1 GCA_023146545.1 Cocleimonas sp. | reverse complement strand
ATTTTAGCAATTTATTTACTTCTGAATAAGTTGCACACGAGGTAAAGTGTCTCTGGAATACTGATCTTCATCAAGAGTAGAGAGAAAATGGCTTTGAATAAACCAAAAGTGTGAATAGAACGTCATGCTGTAGTCTCTATATTTTTAGATAATATAGAAACAAAATAGGGAATCGACGCTTTTAACGTTTTAACCTGACTAAAGAGACTATCTCGTGAGTCTCTCAGGGCTTAAATTTCCGATTCCGCTGTTTATTGTTGAAAAAAATACTATCAAAAAATAATATACATATTATAAATAAAAACTATGAATATATTACTGCTTAACAATACTTAAGATCGCCATTGTAGCTCAACCTTACGACGACCCCATTTAAACGCTTTCCGCAGATCCTTTCCCATATAAATATCAATTTTTTTTCTCCAACGCTTATTCATCTTATCAAGCACACGGTATTCGCCCGATAGTCCTTTGATACGTACTCGTGTACCATGCTTTAAACCGTACACTTGTAACAAATCACGAGAGACCGCAATAACTTTCATACCAGGGCGCAACTTATCCCCCCATGCCGCAATATTAGGTGTGCTATCGGTTTGTTTTACGTGAGAGGTGTATGCAGTAGCGGTTACTTTTAATTTATTAGTACGTTTAATTAATTTCTTTCTTGCTTTTATTGAGCGTACTAATTTTGTTCTAAAATCTGTGGTGCGTTTTGCTTTAATTTTCTTTAAATGTTTTTGAATTTCAGAGACTTTACCCTGAGTATTCGAGTCTATTGCCTTATTATTATAACGTTGATTGGGTGCTGAAAAACCTGTGTTTGTAAACAGAAAAACAAGACTGAATACAATCATTACAACAGATTTAAAAGTAAATTTAATGTTCATAAAATAGGAGCCATCCCTCGATAAATGTTGAGGGTCAGTGAATAACGGCGTGGATATTAGCATATACTTATTTACTAATGGAAGGGGGTGTAATCATTTAACCGATTAGTGGGTTTAATCATTCAACTAGTTGTTTTTAATCATTATATTTATTTATTGTTAAATATCAATCTCGCTAATCATGTGATATTTATAGAAAAAAACCGTTTGAGAATGTTTAATTCTTCATCACTTTTTGGTAATCCTAGACGAATAGCAGCAGGTTTCTCAAAATAACGTATCCAGATACCTTGTTTAGCTAAGGTTTCTGTTATTTTTTTGGCTTTAGGGTGTTCACAATAACAAAAATAATGACTTTTTTTTACTTGCTTTAACTTTTTTGACATCACCTCAAATAAAGCCCCACTTTGCCGTTGTAAAAAATGAATCGTGTCTTGATGCCAAACGTCGTCAGCGAGCGCGAGTGCCCCTAACCAACGCGCAGGGTGTGATACCCCCCATGATCCTTGTTGTTGCGCTATTTGCGCCAATAAGGGCTGGTGAGCAGCAATAAAGCCAAGGCGAATCCCTGCTAGTCCAAAGAATTTTCCAAAAGAGCGTAAAACAATTAAGCCTTCTGGCATCTCGTCAGGGTATTTTTTCAAGAGACTTTCTTCAGGAGTCGTGTCGATAAAGGCTTCATCAACAATCAACCACCCCCCTCGCTGTGATAACTGTTGGTGGTAGTTTTGCAACTGTTCCCCAGTATATTGATTGGCATCAGGGTTATTCGGGTTAATTAAAATCAAAACATCGACAAGGGACAGAATCGCGTCTATTTCACCCTTAGCGACACGATAAACCGTATGCCCTGCCTGTTGCCACCAAAAAGGATATTCAGCGTAGCAGGGGCTTACAATCGCTACACGAGAGGATCTTCGACAGTAGGGTAAGCTTTGGATTGCTACTTGAGAACCTGCAAGGGGTAAAATATCAGAACAACCGTAATATTTTTTTGCACTCGGCAACAAGTCATCATCAAGTTCGGGTAAACGTTGCCAGACCGTAGAGGGGATAAGCTCAGGTATTTCCCAAGCACGAGGGTTTATTCCTGTTGAGAGATCAATCCAGTTATCCAAGGGGATTTGATATTCTTTTGAAGCTTCACGTAAATTACCACCGTGTTTGATTTTTTTATCATTTGACATGGGAAGAAAAATTGAGGGTTGAAGGGGGTTGAATTATGAGGGTAGAGTGATACAAAATTAAAGTGTTTTCCAGTCTAAGTGGGTTATCAGAAAATAACCTCTCTTTTGTTAACTTTTTTTTAAGTAAATATTTAAACTAAAATATCTTTTTTATGGTACATTTTTAAAAAGAACTGTTTTTCTCTTCTTTTATTAACAAAATTATATAAAGATAGTAGTAGTAGTAGGGGAAGGACGATTCTGTGGATAACTTTTGTTTTATTTTGTTTATCAAGGTATTACAAGATTTTTGATTGTGGATAACTCTGTTGATAACCTGTGCATAACCTGTGGACAGTTTGTGGATAACTTTTGGTTTGGGGTAAATTGAAAAGTTATGCACAAGTTATGCACAGGTTATCCACAAGTTATCCACAGGGTTATCCACAGGCTAAATTAGGGTTTGAAACCCTGCCAATATTGGCAATATTAAGGGATCTTTTTCACTCATTAATTGGCTATAATTAGACGAATAGTTATACATTCTTTGATTAATATTTACACCTATAAATGCACTTATTTTTCAGGTCTTTTTTTGCCTGAAAATAAGGGAAAATAATCCCATTCTCATAACAGAAATTAAGCTTTTTGTTTTGCACTAGATAAAGGCATCAGTATATTATAATGCACTTAAATAGATGCTCAGGTTTTTCAAATCCAATTCACTGTTATCTCTTCTTCTGATCGGATAGTTATTTGTTTTAAAACAATTTACACTATTTGTGGTGTGCTTTGATTAATTTGGCATGTATTTTGCTTATTTATAGAGTAAACCAAACAATCTTTCGGGCAGATCTTGGAGTCGAGAAAACATGAAAAATTTAGTAGTCATCGGAAACGGTATGGCAGGTATGCGCACTGTCGAAGAATTATTGAAGTTAGACCCTGAAAAATACAATATTACCGTTTTTGGTGATGAACCTTACGGGAATTACAACCGCATCATGCTTTCTCCTGTGCTCGCTAACGAGAAAACGATTGCAGACATTATGCTAAATGAAGAGCAATGGTATCTTGATAATAAGATCACGCTACATAAAGGCGTTCGGGTTTCTGAAATTGATCGTATCCAGAAAAAAGTCATTGCAGAAGACGGTACGACCGCTCCTTATGATCGTTTGTTGATCACGACAGGTTCACTTTCCTTTATGTTGCCGCTTACTGGTGCAAATAAACAAGGTGTTATCGGATTTCGTGATGTTGCTGATGTTGATACCATGCTAACCGCCGCAAAACAGTATAAAAAAGCCGTTATCATTGGTGGTGGGCTGTTAGGTTTGGAAGCAGCGAATGGTTTAATGAAGCAAGGCATGGAAGTAACGGTTGTACATCTTTTGGATGCCTTAATGGAACGCCAACTGGATAAACCTGCTTCTAAGATGTTAAAAAGTGCATTAGAAGCAAAAGGCATGAAATTCCTAATGGAATATGCCACAGAAGAAATACTCGGTGATGCACGGGTAACAGGGTTAAGGTTTAAAAACGGTGAAACCATTGAAGCCGACTTAGTGGTTATGGCTGTTGGGATTAAACCCAACTTCGAACTGGCACAAAAAGCAGGACTGCATTGTGAGCGAGGCGTTGTTGTCAGTGACACTTTGCAAACCTTTGATCCTAATATCTATGCGGTGGGTGAATGCGTACAACACCGTGGTTTAACCTATGGCTTGGTGGCTCCCTTATTTGAAATGGCAAAAGTCGCGGCGAATCATTTAGCTGAAATTGGTATTGCACGTTATGAAGGCTCGGTAACGTCGACCTTATTAAAAGTAACAGGAATTGATTTATTTTCAGCAGGTGATTTTTCAGGTGACGATAACACTGAAGAGCTTGTACTACACGATGCGGCTTCAGGTACTTATAAAAAATTAGTCCTCAACGATAATAAAGTGATCGGTTGTGTCTTATACGGTGATACCGTTGACGGAACGTGGTACTTCCAATTACTAAAAGAAGCAACCGATGTTTCTGACTTCCGTAAAAATATTCTCTTTGGTCAAGCCCATTTAGGTGATTCAGGACACGGTGATGAAGATCGTGTCGCGTTATTACCTGATAATGCGGAAATCTGTGGGTGTAACGGCATAACAAAGTGTCAAATTGTTGATGCCATTAGCGAAAAGAAATTATTTACTCTAGAAGAAGTGCAAGCGCATACAAAAGCATCCTCTTCTTGCGGTTCCTGTACAGGTTTAGTTGAATCTTTATTAGCACACACCTTAGGCAGTGATTTTGAGACCGCGCCGAGTAAAAAAGGCATGTGCAGTTGTACAGAACATTCGCATGAAGATGTGCGCGGTGTGATGCGGAAAGAAGGCTTAAAAACACAAGAAGCGATCAGAGCTACCCTAAATTGGAAAACAGAAGACGGTTGTGCCGCATGTCGTATGGCGATAAATTATTATCTTTTATGTGAATACCCTGGATACGATGATCCTCAATCCCGTTTTATCAACGAACGCGCTCACGGTAACATTCAAAAAGACGGTTCTTATTCTGTTGTTCCGCGTATGTTTGGTGGCATGTGTACCGCCGATCAATTACGTACCATTGCCGATGTTTCGGATAAATATGAAGTCCCTGAAATGAAAGTAACAGGAGGACAACGTATTGACCTGTTCGGCATTAAAAAGGAAACATTACCTTTAGTTTGGAAAGATTTATCCGATGCAGGTTTTGTTTCAGGACACGCTTACGGCAAAGCAATGCGTACCGTTAAAACTTGCGTAGGCGATACATGGTGTCGAATGGGGACACAAAATTCGACACGTTTAGGTGTAAAGCTCGAAGAACTCACATGGGGATCTTGGATGCCGCATAAATTTAAACTAGCCGTATCGGGTTGTCCACGTAACTGTGCTGAAGCAACGATTAAAGATATTGGGGTCGTCTGTGTTGATTCAGGTTATGAATTACACGTTGCAGGCAATGGAGGAATTAAAGTTCGTGTCACCGATTTTCTAACTAAAGTGGCCACAGAAGAAGAAGTACTGGAGTGGACAGGGGCTTATTGTCAACTGTACCGAGAGGATGCGATTTATTTAGAGCGTACTGCACCTTGGGTTGAGCGTGTTGGTTTACAAAAAATCAAAGATGCCTTAGAAGATGAAGCACAACGTCAAATATTGCACCAACGCTTTTTAGAATCACAAAAATACGCACAAATTGATCCTTGGAAAGCCATTGCAGACGGTGATAAAGCCCATGAATTTCAGACGATTAAGGTTACAGGGTAAACTTTTCTTTAGGCAATAATTTAATTAAAGGGATAACTAAAAGCTTATAAAAAAGTTGCTATTGTCCCTTTAAAAAGAACCACACTATTAGGTAACACAACAACATGAACGATTGGATTAAAGTGGCTCAACTGGATGAGATTCCAGCACTTGGAGCGAGAACAGTAACAATGGATACGATGACCATTGCGGTATTTCGTAACAGTAAAGATGACGTTTTTGCTTTAAAAGATGAATGCCCGCATAAAAAAGGCCCGTTATCACAAGGGATTGTTCACGGTACAACCGTCACCTGTCCATTACATAATTGGAAAATCGAGCTGGATACAGGAGAAGCGGTAGCACCTGATAAAGGATGCGCCCATGCCTTTGATGCTAAAGTAGAAGCAGGGATTGTTTATATTAAAGCACGCTAAAAATTAAGGGTTTCGATAAATAACACGTACCGTATTACGATAGTGATACGGTACTTTTTTATTTGGGATAAGCAAAAAGGTCTACACTAGATACTCGCCTTTATAACCTAAATGAAAATGAAAATAATGAAATATGTATACCCCTTATTTTACCTATTGATAACGCTTAGTCTTTATCATATCAGCACGATTACAATAGCCTCCCCAATACTTTATCAAGATAATCAATATAAACTAACGCAGAAAAACACCAATGCACTGATTAAATTAGCAGAATATATTGCAGGCTCTGCACTTTCTTTACAGGATAAAAAAGCATTACAGCTTTGGGCGATTAATGATTTTAAAACAGCACCTAAAGCAGGTATTAAATTTTATCAACAATTACAGCATATCATCTTACCAAAAATTAATAGTGATAAAGCAGGGTATTATCGGGTGCAATTGTATTTAAACTATGTACAGCACTTCTTAAAATATCCAAAATATAAACAAGTCCCTAATAATATTTTAGCGATTATTAACCACTATAATCCACCTAAACAAGAAGCACTCCAACTCAATGCCGTTCAGCATCAATTACAACAGCAGAGATTAAACCGTAATCAAGCCCGTTTTAATCAAACAATAGCAATGCAACAAGCCTATCATGCCATGGTGAATACCACGATTAGAGACAATGGCACGCGAGCTATGATCAGTTTACGAGGTGATTCTATATTAGAAGAAACCAACAGCATATTTTATATCAAGGACGATCAAGGGATAAGTTATCAAATCGTTAAATAAGCATCCTGCCTATATTGATGAATCCAGAAACCACCTCTCCAAGCCTAAAGCACGGGTCATTCGTTCCAGTGATACCTTGGATTGTTCTGCCTGAACACGAACCCAGTGACGCACAAATTATGGTCTTCCAGGTAGCGGCTCATTCTCATTTGTTCCGCAAATTCAGTAAAGGGTTCATCACCGCATTTATCCCGTAACC
>JAGLBW010000100.1 GCA_023146545.1 Cocleimonas sp. | reverse complement strand
CATGGTAAACGCTTTAGGCTTGGAGGCATTGTTTGATGATCTATCACCTGACTAAATAACCACGTTAGTCTTCTAAACAGGATCGCTTTCCATATCGTAATGTTGTGCTAGAACATGAGCTTTGTGCTAAAACAGTGGATTATTTAAACTCTAAAACCGCTTTTTTAGGGTAAGCAAATTAAATTTTGGTGTTGCTTAGCGTTGATTGACTACCAGTGGGTTGATCATAAAGCAGCTAGAGAAAAGAGAGGCGCAAAAATTATCAAACAGTCGGTGGATAAAATGGCGTAAGGTTTGCACCCTTGTTCAAAGAAGTTACTCACAGTTGGGGGTAATTATTTTCATATACATTAAGTAGGCGATAACAGTAAATGATGCAGAAATACCACCAATAAGTAGTCCGTGGATAAAAGAATATAATAGTGTGTCCATAAGTAAAAAATACCTTTTTTATAAAAATGGTTAATAAGGATGGGGGGCTTATGAAAGAAGTATCATAATTCTTTCGTTGATGATTAATATAGGCTGGTGTGTTGATACGGGTTGTGATTGATTTTTTTTATTATTTTTGTAGATTAACGTAATGATTATATACATAAGCTGAATGTCACAAGGATCTAAAAGCTTAACCCTTCTCAATTTTTTATCAGCTTATAAAAGACCACTGCGTTTAATATTTAAATAAGCATTCACTAATGCTACGCTTAATTCTTGGGGAAGGGTTTCGATAGCATGTGTACCTTGATGTAATAATTTTTCAAAGGCGGTTTTACGGTAGTGTAAATAATGGTGTGTTGCCGCATTGAGCAAGGCATCCGATAAGGTCTGAATGGGTTGTTTGAGGGTATCATCAATAATGTTTTCTCTTAAACTACTGATCAAGACTAAATGACGTTTGCGTAGTAAGCGAATAGCGGGTAAGAGATCATCATTATCTTCATCGTGCAGGTTGGTTAAGACGATAATTAAGGCACGTTTTTTATGACGGATCATTAGTTCTGTAGCAGCTTTACTAAAGTCAGGTGATTCACTGCTTGGTTGAAGATCGTAAATGGTATTGAGGATATTTTGTAGGGTATGATAGCCTTTTTTGGGTGAAATCCAACGTGACTCGCCTGAGAAGGTGCTTAAGCCCACGGCATCCCCTTGACGTAACGCGACATAAGATAATAAAAGAATAGCATTAAGTGTATGATCAAAATGAGAAAGGTCATCATCTTTAGCTAACATACGATGCCCACAATCGAGCATGAAAATAATCTCTTGATCACGCTCATCTTGATATTCACGCGAGATCAATTTTAAACTGCGGGAGGTCGCTTTCCAATCTATCTGACGTAGGGCATCCCCTTCGCGGTAGGCTCGTAACTGATGAAAATCTTGACCTTCACCACGTCGTCGTTTTTTAATAATGCCTAATTGACTGAGGTTATTGTCTGTGGCGAACAGTGCATATTGAGAGACAGCGGCAAAATTAGGGTAGACGTGTGTTTGACTTTGTTTGTTTAATTTTGTATTCCGTTGCCAAAGTCCTAATAAGGAATGTAAATGAATTTGTACTAAGGGAAAGGTAAATTTACCCCGTTCAGAGGGCGTCAGTTGATAGCTTACTGTTGCCTTTTGTTGCGCGGCAAGCTTGACTTCTAACGGTAAACCCACCGCGTCCATTGTTTGCGGATAATGATCATAGAGATTGAAACGTTGCTTGCGCTGGCTTTGATTATGAAACTGTAATTGAATAGTCGATTTAATGCCTAAAGCTAATGTGCTCGAAAGGTGTCGAGACACACTAATCGGTTGCTTTAGATAAAGGAGGATTAAATCAATGGCGGCTAATAATAAAGTGAGGGTTAATACCGTTTGCCACACGGCAATAAAAGAAGGTAAAAAACTAGCAATTAACCCAATAAAACTGATGAGGATTAATAGATAAAATAAACGCTGATTAGGCAGAGGCATTAATCTTCTCTTTTTTAATATTTTATTAAAATAATTTATTATATATTAATAAAATTTATTTGTTTTTAATGTTATCATTTTTATGATAAATAATGAGGCTAGTCATGATAGCGTCTAGCGCCCTAAATCCGTATTAATTTCACAGGATCAGGGTATTGTTTGCAACCTGCTTACTGACGGGGTGCTTCAATTTTTTCTAAGATGGCATTAATAATTTGATCGGTACTGTAACCTTCTAACTCCATTTCAGGCGCAAGCCCTACACGGTGTCGTAACACAGGCAAGGCAATACCTTTAATGTCATCTGGGGTAATGTATTCTCGACGATTCAGCATCGCTTGCGCGCGGGCAGCACGAATGAGTGAAATACTACCGCGAGGACCTGCACCTAAGCTTAAACCTTGCCATTGTCGTGTGGCGCGGGTGATTCTAACCGCATAATCAATCACACTTTGATCCACTTGAATTTCGGCAGTTAAGTGTTGCATGGCTAAAATAGTTTCGGGGGAGGCGACGGCGGTTACGCGTGAAATATCCAATTGATCACCTGTTTGATCATGGGTCACGGCGGTGACCATCAAGCTTTCTTCTTTTTCGCTAGGGTAATCAATATAAATTTTTAATAAAAAACGGTCGAGTTGTGCTTCGGGTAACGGGTACGTGCCTTCTTGTTCTAAAGGGTTTTGAGTCGCGAGTGTCATAAAAGGCAGAGGGACAGGATGGGCTTGTCCTTCGATGGTTACTTGGCGTTCTTGCATCACTTCCAGCAAAGCGGATTGTGTTTTTGCAGGCGCACGGTTAATTTCATCGGCTAATAATAGGTGGGTAAAAACAGGGCCTTTATGCAGATTAAATTGACTGTTTTTCATATCATATAACGTATGACCTGTGACATCCGCAGGCATTAAATCAGGGGTAAACTGAATTCGTGAAAATTGTCCTGAGAAACTATTTGCAAGGGCGCGGACTAAGAGTGTTTTTCCCAGCCCAGGGACACCTTCAATAAGGACATTACCACCTGCTAATAATGCAATCAGTGTTTCATGTACCACTTGTTGCTGTCCAATGACGGCTTTGCTGATTTCTATTTTAATGCGTTGCGCAAGTTCGCTCGCTTGAGATAGTGTCATCGACATTATAAGGAATTCCTAATGGCTTCTAATTGTTGAATGAGTTGTGTAAATTCATCGGGAGAGGATGATTTACGGGCTGTCTTTTGATCAAAAAGCAGTGTTTGAAGCTGTTGTTTTGAATATTGTGTTTGCTGTGAGAGTTGTATGATTTTTTCTGCGTTTGTGAGTTGTTGCCAGTTCGGATAACGCAATGTTAAACGATGGTTTAACGCGTGGCGCGTGCTTTCAATGAGCTTATCTTTTTGTTGATGTTGCCAATAAAAATCCCCACTCGCGGCAATATGCTCCTGTAAACTGCGGCGGTTTTCTTCTGCTTTTGGGATTAAAGCGCCAAAACGATGCGTCGCTTGATAAAGCCATAGCACCAACAGTAACGCGAGTGAAATCATCAACGTCCACGCGTGTTTCCATAATAAATGCCATAAATTAGGCATGTCATCATTATAAATTAGCCAAACCCCTTGCGGTGTGTTTAATCCATGCACTAATTGCCATAATATTTCAGCATGGTCTGCGGTTCTGATATTACGATTGTTAATAAAATCAAGGTGTGAGGCGAGTGTAATCATACCGTTGCCAAAAGCACGACGAAGCATAAAAATATCGCTTTTTAGCGAGATAATTTCACCTACTTGATTTTCTGGGCTAATTAATAAGGGAGAAAACTTTTTTAGGCTAAGGGTTAGGGGATGTCTTGAACCTTTAAGCTCAATCGCAATATCTTGTTTTTCATGTGTTTTTGAGTCTAACCATTTGAGTTTATTACTACTGACATTCAATTGCATTTGTAACGGGTCGTTGGAATAGGGATCTTCTCCCTCATTTTGTTCTGAGAAGCGACTGTAATCAAAAGAACGACTACTACGAATAATTAAATGTCCCCCATCGTTAACCCATGAAAGAAGTTCATAGGTTCGTTGCGGTGAGAGGGAGGAGCGTTTGGAGCTAATTAATAACGCCGTTTGGGTATCAGGTAAACTGTTCAAACTATATGAACTCAGTTTTGTTTGTGCAGGAACCCCCATCCGATTGAGAAAAATACGGGCAGCATACAGTGGGTTGTTACGGGCTTCGCCTGATAAGCGAATGGTGCTGATGGATTCCACGAGTTCAAGACGTTGCCATACGTTATATGCACCGAAAAGGAGGATAAAGATCAAGGTAAGCCCTAAAAACCATGAGAATCGCTTGTTCATGAGCGTGACTCAGTTGTCGCAAAATCCGTCATCCAATGGTTAAATAAATGGTTCATTAATTGATCGCTAGGTTGATGGTGTGCATAAGCGATTAATTGCCACGCTTGGGTTAATTGTTGTAAATAATCCTGTTGTAAGGGCGCGAGTGACGACTGGCTTAGTTTTAAAATATCCCCTTCAGTATGACTCTTGCTTAAAAGTATTTTTTCTTTGTGAATCAGTTGTGTGAGCGCGCCTCGGTAAAGCAAACTTAGACACGCTTTAAACTGTTGTTGTTGCCATAGCGTTTGTGCCACCCCAAT
>JAGLBW010000010.1 GCA_023146545.1 Cocleimonas sp. | reverse complement strand
TATCAGTAAGTGAATTAATTGAAAAAAATAGTATCGACAGTATCGCAGAATTGCATTGGCGTTTAGCGGTTATTCTTTCTGCACCGATTGTTGCACTGCTAGCCTTTCCCTTAAGCTACACCACACCCCGTCAAGGGCGTTTTGGTAAGCTAACCTTGGGTATTTTATTGTATGCACTTTACGCCAACCTATTAATGACAGGACGATCGATGTTGGAAGACGGCAAAATTCCCATTGGTGTTGGTTTATGGTGGGTACATTTAATCTTTATTGCTTTCGCCTTGTGGTTAGTACGAAAACAATACGGTAAAACAGGATGAAGATACTGGATGGCTACTTATGGAAATCAACCTTACAAGGGTTGATGGTTGCATGGTTTGCCTTAGTGATGCTGGATACTTTTTTTGCTTTTATGGGGGAACTTAAAAGTACCAACGAGCAATACAACACACTGAAAGCCCTTGTTTATATCAGCTATACACTCCCCTCCCGTTTTTATGAGTTTTTACCCACTGCCACCTTGGTGGGTACTTTATTAGGTTTGGGTAATCTAGCCTCTAATTCTGAATTTATCGCCATGCGTGCCGCTGGAATTTCGATCCGTGGTATTATTTTTTCAGTACTAAAATTAGGAGTGGTTCTCACCGTATTAGCTTTTTTTATGGGTGAATGGCTTGTTCCTGCCAGTGACTTACAAGCCCGTAATTTTCAGGCAAAACTCCAAAATAAAAACGTCTATTTGGAAGGCGATGCAGGCTTATGGATCAAACAAAAAAATAATATCTTACACATAGGGAAAGTCTGGTCAAAAGACAAACTCAGCGATGTCACCATTTATACCATGCGAGCAGATCGTAGCCGTGTGGAAAAAATAACCTTGGCAAAAACAGTGATTAGCACAGCAACAGGCTGGCAATTACAACACGTAAAGATCATTCGTTTTAAACCGCAACGGGTGATTACACAATATCATCAACAACAACTTGATCCCGAACTTCTTGACGCTCAAATTCTTGAAATAGCCACGTTAGACCCTGAACAACTTTCCAGTGAAGCATTACGAAAAATGATAAAGCATCAAAAAGACAATGCCTTAAAATCAGATAAATTTGAATTAGCTTACTGGAAACGCTTTTCTATCCCGCTATCAACCCTTGTAATGTTAATACTCTCAATGCCTTTTTTATTCGACAGTCAACGCGGAGGTGGTGCAGGACAACGCGTTTTTATTGGCATTGTGATTGGTATCACCTTCTTTTTAGTCAATCGAGTATTGAATGAGCTGGGGATTGTTTACGGTATTAGCCCTTTTCTTAGTGCCTTTCTGCCTTTGCTTCTCTTCTTATTCGTTAGCTTGTTGGTGCTAAGACGAATCCGTTGAACCGATACCACGTCAGCTCCGCTATTTTCTTTATTACGTCGCACATTTTGTTGATCCTTGTAACAATTTACTTCATAAAAATTTAAAAAAATCCTTTTATCTCAATCTTTAATAAGAGTATTGCTCTTCTTCTCTACGATAAACAACGGATCTTATTGTGGAATATAAGCAAACCAACGACCGTCTATCCCTTTGAGTTTAGAGTAAAATATCAATCATTCAGAGATTTTTTGCTTCTATATTTGAATATTATAATATTCTAATATATAATACCTGCATAAATAAAACTTATGACAAAGCAGAAAAAAGCTAAATAATTTGTCATTTCAATTGTTTTGAAGTCGTGAAGCAGGGTTCAAAGTATTGATAGGTTACTTATTTGTTTAATCAATACCGTACTTAGCGCCTTCAAAATCTTAATTATGGGGAAATATTATGAATTATTTAAGTAATAACTTGGTTGCAGAAGCACAACAGCATATCGAAGTCATCAATGCTGAAAAAGTGGAGCTGATGCGTCAACAAGGCATTAATATTATTGATGTTCGTGAACCCAATGAATATAGCGAGGGCGCGATTCTAGGTGCAATTAATATACCACGCAGTATCTTAGAATTTGATCTCGGTCGAAAAATCAAAGAAGAAGACCGGAATAAACCCCATGTAATCTATTGCAAAACAGGAGGACGCGCCGCTCTTGCCGCCCTCACCATGAAAAACATGGGATACTCACAAGTTCAAGCAATGCAGACAGGCTTTGTTCATTGGGAAGAAGAAGGGCGTAAAATCCAAAATAATCCCATCATTTAAGCCTTAAATTACCAATAGTACGGTAGAGTCTACCGAGGTACGAAGCGCATCAGTGTTGCTCATTGATGCGCTTTTTAACGTTAGCAATACCCGACAACAATCTTTTTTTCTGAAATGATCTGAGAAATGATCGCTATCGCATTACACCACGCCTGCTATTGGATCATCGGGCATATCATTAAAGGTATCCAGTTTATTCAGAATCCCCTGCCAAAGACCCACCAACTCCCTTTTCTCTAAACACTCGGAAAAGGTGCATTGTTCTCTCTCTGCATAAGCCATAATCCGTTTTTCCATGACGTGATAATCAGTGATCGCCAATTGACGTTCATACTCTCTTTCTCTTCTCTCTTCTTCTGCTTGTTTATCTTGGGGACTGCGGGTATCCCCTTCTGAAAGGGTTAAGCTTCCGCCCGTAACCCGCTCTTTTATTGAGATAAAGAAGCCCATTGGTCGACGTACCTTAGACGTTGCCAAACATTCGGCAAAGTAATACACCAACCCTTGTGCTTTATCATAAAATTTAGGCTCTAAGTTATTCAAATGAGGCGCCATTTCTAAGCGTAAGCGCTGTGAAATGGGGTGTGGATAATCAAGGGTTTCTGCAATTAAAAAGGGGGGTTCGGCGGGGGGTTCAATCAAGTCAGATAATGCCATCATGCTGTTGTTTCGTTGAGCCACAGGCACTGTTTCAGACGCTTCAACCGCAGATGTTTTAGGTGTTGAGGGTTTAACGGGGGCTTCCCTTGCTGTCGTTTTAGCGGGATCAGTTGCCTTGGGGTATTGTTTTGAAACCACATCCAGAACGCTTTTAGTAATACTTTCGGTCAACTTTCTTCCCATTTGCTCGAAGTATTCAAGCGTATTCAAAGACTCGGGGGGTTCAGCCCGTTTAGGGGTGGGTTTAGTCTCTATTTTAGGTTTTGATGGTGAGTTAACGGGAGGGTTATCAAGGGGTTTAAGGTGATCAGCGATTAAGCCCGTATCACCCCCATCAATGGGCTTATTTCGACATTCATCGGATAATAAATGGGTCGGATCAATGTTGTTAAGCCCTTGGTATTCCTCATGCCAATGATCAAACTCAAAGTTAATCGACATCCATTTCCCGTAGCGCCCTTTGTTGGTGACAATAATATTTTTACGGGCGAGTCCAACAATGGTTTTATTGCTGT
>JAGLBW010000001.1 GCA_023146545.1 Cocleimonas sp. | reverse complement strand
TGATTAGAATTAAATAAAAACTAACCTAAACTTTTTCTAACGTTAAAACGGCATCACCATCAGCAGTCACCAAGCGTGTTATATGATGATCTTCATCACTACCTATTGGTAACTCTCCAGAAAGCTGAATCGAGTATTTTATTTTTTTATTGGCTGATATATCAAAATGGCTAACGTGTTTCAAACACCTTGGCATCACAAGCGTTTGACTGGTCACTTCAGGGTGCATTGCTTGCCAACTGCGTATTCCCCCTGTCATATTACTGACCGAGAAACCATAAAGTCGTAGCATCCGATAAGCAAAATAGGAACGATGCCCTGATAAACATTGCACAATGATTTTCTTATCATTAGGTAATTCATTTAAACGCCCTCTCAACTCATCTAAAGGAATATTAATCGCATGAGGAATACGGTAGTCTTCATATTCTAATTTATCGCGTACATCCAATAAAAGACAGTCATCCGTCATTTTATCAACATCGTGCCATTGTGAAATTTCCATATCACCTTTGACAACATTACGTGCCGCCATCCCTGCCAAGTTCACAGGATCTTTTGGCGCACCATAAGGCGGCGCATAACTTAGCTCTAACTGTGCTAAATCATCGACATTCAACCCCCCTTGTATCGCTGTCGCAATCACATCTAAACGACGCTCAACACTATCACTACCAATAATCTGTGCGCCATAAATTGTGCCATCATCAGGTGAAAACAATAACTTAATTTCCAGCATTGCGGCACCAGGATAATAGGTCACATGCGAATAAGGATGAATATGAACCGACTCATAACTAATCCCTGATTCAATTAACTGCTTTTCATTTAGTCCTGTAGACGCTGCGGTTAGATCAAAGACACGCACAACCGCCGTTCCCCATGTTCCCCTATAATTAGTAGGTCGTCCCATAATGTTATTGGCAGCAATACGACCTTGACGGTTAGCAGGCCCTGCTAAGGGTAATCTTGCCCAATCTTGAGTAATCGGATGCTTAACTTCAATCGCATCACCAACCGCCCAAATATGAGGGTCTTCTGTACGCATTTGTTGGTTGACTCGAATTCCTCCTAGCTCACCTATTTTCAAGCCCGCATCTTTTGCCAATCCAGTTTCTGGTTGTACACCAATGCTTAAAATAACCAAGTCAGCGTTCAATTTTTCGCCACTTTCTAAACAAACCACGGCCGCTTTTGCATCTTTAGTTGCATCAGCAAACTTAACCACGCGATCATTCAGACGAACATCAATCCCCTGCTCTTTTAATTGATGCTGTAACCACATTGCCATATCAGGATCAATCGGAGGTAAAACCTGTGGTTGTGCTTCAACCAACGAAACATTCATACCTAAACGCGCCAGTTGCTCTACCATTTCCAAACCGATAAAACCACCGCCGATGACGACTGCATTTTGAGGATGAACTTTATCATTCCACCCCATAATCGCATCCATATCTCGAATCACACGTAAGGTAAAGATCCCTTCATTGGTAATACCTGGAAGTGGAGGAATAATCGGTGCAGCACCTGGGGATAAGACAAGATCATCATAAGATTCAGTATACACTTCATTTGTTTTAGCATTTAAAATGCTAACTTCTTGTTTTTCTCGATCAATAGAAATCACTTCACTTTCTGTTCTGACATCGAGATTAAAGCGGTTTTTAAGCCCTTCAGGCGTTTGAATTAATAGGGACTCCTTCTCCTTGATTTCGCCACTAATATGGAAAGGTAAGCCACAATTTGCAAACGATACGAAACGACCACGCTGAATAATAATAATTTCTGCTGTCTCTGATAACCGTCTTGCTCTCGCAGCAACACTCGCACCACCTGCAACGCCTCCAACAATCACAACTTTTTTTGTATTCATCTATCAATTTTTTCCTTATTTATTTTCTGAGATTGACTCAGGTGTCTATTTAATGCAGAAACCATTAACACTACGCTCGTTATAAATTCTGTAATGGGACAATGCATAACGTGATTATTTTCAATAATCCAAGGTTAAAAATAATCATTTGTTGATCATACTTCGATCATTTTTACCGCTTTAAATTTTTATTTATCTAGGATATAACGTTTATCTATTTAGATATTCATAATTATAAAATTATCATGGATGCTAAATATTAGAATCATTATGGTATTTTTTCCCTATATATTTACTTAATATTTAATATTTACTGACAAGAGGACAGCAAATAAAGTCTACTAATCTTATTCATCTATATTTAATATTAATATGCTTAATATATTCACACTAATAGAGCAATTAATAATCAAATCTATAAAAATAAAACGATGCTATGAAAAACCTAACACCCTTGAAATTTCTCTGCGTGACTTTTTCATCATCTAAACTTACTATCCTTGTTAAAATTGATGAATGAGAGACCTTTTTTGTGAACACTATTTTTTCCGAGATATCCGAACAGTACAAGCCGATCATTAGCCTTTGGCTACTGCGTATTTTATATGACCTAAAAATATACACCCGTATTGATACACGCTATGGTATTGATGAATATGATAAAATTTTTAATTTCATTGGGCTACAACAGCTAGTGGAAAAGTATGAAGATAAAACATTATCGAAGAAAAAATTACGTAAAATACTCAAGCCCATAGCACAACAACACGAAATACAATCTGATATTAACCAAGGGGCTTTATTTAAAAATATGGAGTCTTTTGGTAATCTCATTGGTATGAACACCACAGAAAAGACCTTATTATCTTTTTGCATCATGTTAAATATAGTTCATGTTTTAGAAAAAGCCACCGATATTCTCGGTAGTATTTCATCACCCTGTATTATTAATATTTTTTCTGTTGTTTTAAAAACACCCGCCAATAAAATAAGAAAAGCGTTATCGTCTGATGCTTTATTATATCGCACAGGCTTACTACGCTTATCACGAGAAGGTAATGGCTATTTTGTTTATCAAGTTTCGGTAATGGGAGAAATTTCGGAGGTATTACTGGACGAAGATCAACCTGATATGATGAAATCATTGACACGGTTTTTTGCTCCTAGCAAGGTCGCTAATCTGAAGCGTGAGGACTTCAGCTATGTTGAAAAAGACTTTCAATTGATCTACCGCTACTTAAAATCAACCTGCAAAACACCTAAAAAAGGGCTAAATATTTTAATTTATGGTCTTCCTGGTACAGGAAAAACAGAAATGGTGCGTACCTTAGCCACATTACTTAACATGCCGTTATATGAAGTTGCTGTGGACATTGATACCGATAATGCACTTGATGATGAGGATCAATGTTCACGTATGGACTCCTACCGTTTATGCCAACAAGTTCTCAAACGTAAAACGAAAACATTGATTCTTTTTGATGAAATTGAAGATGCCTTTATCCGTGATGGCGAAAGGGAACGTTTTGGTATTCGAACCAATACAGATGCGAAAAAAGGATCATTCAATCACTTGTTAGAAAGCAACCCTTTACCCACACTCTGGGTTTCTAATGTTATCAATCATATTGACGAAGCGATTATTCGCCGCTTTGATTATGTGATGGAGTTGAAAATTCCCCCCAAAAGTGTTCGCATCAAGATTATCAAAAAACACACTAGCGCATTAGCGGTCAGCGAACAGTGGATTAATAAAATATCAATTAATGAGAGCTTAGCCCCTGCTTTAATTTCTCGTGCTGTTCGCGTTGTGAGTGCCTTAAATGAGAACGATCAGATAAAAAATGAAGCCAGTATGGAGCGTATTTTAAGTAATACTTTACAAGCAATGGGCTATGATAAAAACTTATCGAACCCGCACAAAAATGTTTTAACGTATTGTTTGGAAGCACTTAACCCTGATTATAATTTGACTAATTTACAAACCTCCTTACAACAAAAGCCACAAGGTGGCTTCTGCCTTTACGGCCCTTCAGGTACAGGAAAAAGTGAGTTTGCTCACCAAATAGCTAAGGTTTTGGATAAACCGCTGTTAATTAAACGCGCTTCGGATTTACTTGACCCTTATATTGGTATGACAGAACGTCATATTCGTGAAATGTTTGAACAAGCACACGAAGAAAGTGCTTTATTGCTACTGGATGAAGCGGATAGTTTTCTCCGCGATCGAACACTCTCTAGAGAGTCTTGGGAGGTTGCTCAAGTCAATGAACTATTAACTCAAATGGAGCAATTTAATGGCTTGTTCTTTTGCACCACCAATCTAATGGATGTGTTAGATCAAGCTGCTTTACGCCGTTTTGATCTGAAAATAAAATTTGATTACCTAAAACCAGAACAAACCTTATTATTATTCAAACAAGTATTATCTGATCCACAACAAACAGGAACGGATTTAGATCCAACATTAATCCATAATATACAGGGGCTTCAAGGTGTTACACCTGGGGATTTTGCCATAGCAGTAAAACAAAATCGTTTCTCACTTACGCCACTCACCCCAACAAAATTACTGGAGACACTAAAGAAGGAAATAAAATTCAAGCGACAAGCTGCCTTTACTGACATTGGATTTATGCCCCACTACTATAAAAAATAGGGGTCATTTAACAAAATACACCACAGAAAAAACAATAAATGCAGAGAAAATAGCGTTTTCTCTGTCACCTCGGTTTCTTCTGTGGTGATGCTCTATTTTGGATAATATCCGTTTATCCTCATCCTTAACTCATCATTATTTTGTAGCAGGCACTACTGTCTTTTCAGCATCTTCCACGGTGGGCTGTTTGATACTTTCTTTCGGCAATAAATCCTGCATTTTCTTAATCATTCCTTGTACTTGTGCCGGTGTTACTGCATTTTCTTCTGCTGAAGCGGGTACTGTTTTTACAGAAACCTCAGCTTTAGAGGGGGTTACAGGAGCAGGTTGTTTGCCTTGAAAAGGCGCAATGGATGGCATATTGTTTGTAGGCATCATCGGTACAGCCATCATCGGTGAATTAGAGGTTTGGTTTCTCCAGTTCATATTCGGCATACTCCAACCGTTGCCGTTTCTTGCGCCATTACCCCAGTTCATGTTGGGCATCTTCCAATTGGAGCCATTACCATAACCGTTTCCATTGCCCCAATTCATTTTTGGCATACTCCAATTAGAACCATTGCCGTAACCGTTTCCATTGCCCCAGTTCATATTTGGCATTTTCCAATTAGAGCCACTACCGTAACCGTTTCCATTAGCCCAGTTCATGTTCGGCATGCTCCAGTTAGACCCATTACCATAACCGTTTCTATTCCCCCAATTCATCGGCATATTCCAGTTAGACCCCTTCCCATAGCCGCTTCCATTACCCCAATTCATATTCGGCATTTGCCAATTTGAGCCTGTACCCTTTCCCCAGTTTGGCATTTGCATTGGAGAACCTTGAGTGGGTGCAACAGGAGCAACCATAGGCTGTTGAGGAGCCATTAAAACGGGTGCTGTTGTAGTATCAGCAAGTGCTGGTAGTGTTGTTATTGCGAGTGCAAACCCAGTGAGTATTTTTTTCATTTTATATTGTCCCGTAATTGATTGAGAATATTCTCAGTTATACTATCATCAAAACACTATAAATAATTGATTCAAAAATAAATTTTACTTAAACACAACATTATTGATATTCCCCTAGAAATTAACTATTGCTTTATTTCTTCATTCAATTATTTGTGCCATTGTCATATCAGCACATTTTGTATTTCGATATTGATTACCCTGTCTTCTGTTAGACATTTTTCCCTTGGAAGACCTAGGCGTTATCCTAGAATGAACCCCGCAGCGCTATCAAGGCGATTTGCAGTAGGGGTCTCATCTCTGTTCTCGAACAGCCTTCTAGAATATGATTAAAGTAACGGAATCATTCTATACTGTCTATTGATATAATTTAAAGCACTAAAATTAATTGATGCATTGAAGTAATTGATTATTCTTCTTCAAAGCGTCTACTTGAATTATTTTCTTCCATTTTTCAGGTCCTTTCTCATGAACAGAAACACCTTGAGAATCAACCGCTACGGTTACAGGCATATCCTTAACCTCAAACTCATAAATTGCTTCCATTCCCAGTTCAGGGAACGCCTTGATTTTTGCGCCAATGATTGCTTTTGAAACTAAATAGGCCGCTCCTCCAACCGCCATCAAATATGTGCTTTTATGCTTTTTAATACTTGAAATGGTTTCAGTGCCTCGTTCTGCCTTACCAATCATCCCCATTAGCCCTGTTTCACTTAGGATTTGATCAGTAAATTTATCCATACGGGTTGCTGTTGTTGGCCCCGCAGGACCAACAACCTCATCACCAACAGGATCAACAGGCCCAACATAATAAATAAACCGCCCCTTAAGTTGAATAGGAAGCTTTTGACCTTTATTGAGTTTATCAACTAAGGCTTTATGCGCGGCATCACGCCCCGTTAATATTTTCCCTGATAATAATAAAATATCACCCGCCTGCCATTGCTCCATCGCTTTTTGAGTTAACTGTTCTAAATTTATTTTTAATGCTTTTTCACCCGCTTGATAGCTAATATCAGGCCAATCACTTAAATCAGGCGGTGTTTGCACCGCCGCTCCTGTTCCATCGAGAACAAAGTGAGTATGACGGGTTGCCGCACAATTCGGTATCATGCAAACGGGCAAAGAAGCCGCATGCGTTGGATAATCCAATATCTTGACATCGAGTACTGTCGTTAACCCCCCGACACCTTGCGCACCAATCCCAAGCTGATTCACTTTATCCAGAATCTCTAAACGCAATGCTTCCAAATGATTGCTTGCACCATGGGCTTGTAATTCATGGATATTGATTGGAGCCATTAAGGATTGCTTTGCCAATAAGGCTGCTTTCTCTGCTGTACCCCCAATACCAATTCCCAACACACCTGGAGGACACCATCCTGCACCCATTGTCGGTACTGTTTTTATAATCCACTCCACTAAATCATCACTGGGGTTTAGCATCACCATTTTTGCTTTATTTTCCGAACCGCCCCCTTTCGCTGCAATATCAACCTCTAGGGTGTTTCCCTTAACCATTTCAACATGGATTACAGCAGGGGTGTTATCCCCCGTATTGTTACGATCTCCAACAGGATTAGCAAGGATTGAAGCACGCAACACATTGGTACTGAGTTGATACGCTTGTCGTACCCCCTCATTGACCATTTCATTCACACTTAAGGTGGCTTCCCATTGAATCGACATGCCAATCTTCAAGAAGACAACCACAATCCCTGTGTCTTGACATAAAGGTCGATGCCCTTCTGCACTCATCCGTGAATTTACTAAAATTTGGGTGATCGCATCTTTAGCTGCAGGAGATTTCTCTTTTTCCCACGCTAATGTCATTGCGGCTACAAAATCTTTTGAATGATAATAAGAAATGTATTGCAATGCATCAGCAATACTTTTGATAAAATCATCCTGTTTTATTATTGTCATCTTTACTTAATCTCAATTACTCGTATTACCTTTGCAGTATAAGCTCTGTAAAAAAGAGGGTACTGGCTGAAAACTCCTATGATTATCAAATATCAACAGAACTTAACCTTTCCCTTACAAAGAATAAAATAGCAATAAAAAAGGCTGATCAAGATCAGCCTTTTTTATTTTAAATCCGCTGCTTTTTTACGATGGTGTGCCAATCACATCAACACCTGCGGGTGGTCTAAAATAGAAGCGATTACCACTAATAGGAACATTATTTTTCACATTGAGGTTAATCACTGTTTTTTGCCCCAGTTTATCAAACATTATCATCTTACGAATGCCATTGGCATCAAGACCCAATTGGATATTCTTAAAATCACGGTTATTACGGTGTGGTTTAAGATTAAACCAATCAAAACCATTAGCTTTAAGATTAAGCTTAGTCACTTTAAATTGTGAATCAGGAATACTTTTTCGGGTTAAAATCGCAATAGGAGAGCTTGATAATGCCGCAGACATCGGCTTAACAGTGACTTGTTCTAAATCTTTTTCATAAATCCAAACATTTTTACCATCCGCAATAATCTCTTGCGGTTCAGGGGTTGCATAAACCCAACGAAACTTACCCGGACGATTAAGATATAACTGACCTGTAGCTTGCTGTATCATTTTTCCTTTTTTATCAAAGACTCTTTGATTAAAGGAGCCTTTCAAGGTATTTACTTGGGTAAAGAACTGATTTAGACGCTGGCGCGCATTATCTTGCGCAACGGCTTGAAATTGTGTTGTGCTTATTAATAAAGCACTCATTACTAATGTTTTTGCTAGGGTTTTTATGGCTGTTTTTTTCATTTTATATCTCAGTCATTTCGGAGGATATTCACCAAGGGAATCAATACCCTCCTCGTTCCTGTACACCCTTTTTGTATGCTCTAGTGACAGAATTTATTATTAATCTGTAACAGGCTCAGGAGTTAAAACCTTGCGACCCCCCTTAGGTTGTACCGCACTCACTACACCTGCTGCTTCCATACTCTCAATCATATTTGCAGCACGGTTATAACCAATTTTTAATCGACGCTGCAAATAAGAAACTGAGGCTCTTCGCGACTCAGTCACAATAGCAACGGCTTGATCATACAGCACATCACCCTCTGAATCGGCTAAAGATTCTAAACCAGGAATGGCTCCTGATGCGCCTCCTGTGTCTTTTAGGACATCATCAAGGTATTCGGGTTCCCTTTCTTGATCTTTAAGATATTGAACCACATCTTCCACTTCTTGAGTGTCAACAAAAGCACCGTGTACACGTTGTGGCAACCCTGTTCCTGATGGAAGGTATAACATATCACCGTTACCTAACAGCTGTTCTGCACCGCTTTGATCTAAAATAGTACGTGAATCCACTTTGGTCGAAACTTGGAAGGCAATACGTGACGGAATGTTAGCTTTAATCAAACCTGTAATCACATCAACTGAAGGACGTTCGGTTGCGAGAACAAGGTGAATACCTGCAGCACGGGCTTTCTGTGCTAAGCGAGCAATCAGTTCCTCGACCTTTTTACCGATCACCATAATCATATCCGCAAATTCATCAATCACAACAACGATGTAAGGTAGTGGTTCTAGTATTTTAGGTTTAGCATCTACTGTGGTGTCATCGCTAGAATCTGTGATGGGTTTACCCTCTTTAAGCGCTTGAGACACTTTATCGTTATAGCCTGAAATGCTACGCACCTTCACATAAGACATTAGGGTATAACGGCGTTCCATTTCTCCGACACACCAACGCAATACATCGGCAGCATCATTCATATCAGTGACAACCGAAGTCAATAAATGTGGAATACCTTCATAGATGCTCAACTCTAGCATTTTAGGATCAATAAGAATTAATCGAACATTTTCGGGTTTTGATTTATACAATAGACTGATTAGCATCGCATTAAGCCCAACAGATTTACCTGAGCCTGTTGTGCCTGCAATTAATAAATGGGGCATCTTAGTTAAATCAACAACAGCGGGTTTACCCCCAATCGTTTTACCTAATACGACAGACAAAGGTGACTCCGCTTTTTTGAAGACATCAGAAGCTAAGACATCACGAATAGTCACTAAATCCCGTTGGCTATTGGGAACCTCAATACCGATGGTTGTTTTACCTGGAATCACATCAACAATACGGATACTCATTACGCCCATATTACGGGCTAAATCTTTAGCTAATCCCGTAATCTTACTCACCTTAGTTCCTGCGGCAAGTTGAAGCTCAAAACGAGTAATCACAGGACCTGGGTAAGCATTTTCAATGCTAACACCATGTACCCCATAGTCTTGTAATGACGTAATTATTTTCCCCGCAATATCATTAATTTCGTCTTCAGAGAATTGACCTTGTTCTTTAGGTGCTTCATTTAATAAGCTAAGTGGAAGCAACGTCCCTAAAGCAATACTTGGTGCTAATTTATCTTTACGGGGCACAACACGTTTTGATTTACTATTTGGTGATTTGCTTGAATCATCTTGAGGCTTAGCTTCTTTTGTAATGGTTGCATCGGCACTCTTTTGCGGTGGTGTATCAGCATCGACTGTTAATAAATCATCAGGAAGTCCAAGAACAGTCTCTTTTTCACTCCCTTTTGAAACCACTTTATCAACCACAGGAATATCAGTTGCACCTGAAACTTTTTTCTTTAATGTATCCTTTAGTAGGACAGCACTTCCTGCTAAACCTGCAGTCAGCGCAGTAACTTTCGTTAATATTGAAGGCGATTGTTTACCATCAACCTTAACATCGGGTGATGACTTAGCACTTCCGCCTAATGCCATCAACCATTCAAAACTATCAAGCACTTTTTCACCAACATTATCAATAATTTTTAACCACGAAATATCACCGATTAACGTAATACCTGCAACAAGACTTGAAAATAATGCTAATGCCGCGCCAAAATCTCCGAGAAAAAAAACAAAAATTTTAGCAACAATAACACCAATAAACCCCCCTGATTTATAAACCAAGTGGCTATCAGGCCAAAGTAGGGTTACTAAACCACAAAGGGATAATAAGGCAAGAATTCCACCCCAAACGGTTAACCATGTATTAATTCCGCCACCCTTACCTTTCGATGACTTCCGAAATAAGGAAAAACCTAAAGCGAGAAAGCCCAATGGAACAAGATAGGCAAGGTAACCTAGAATACCCATTAAAATATCAGCAAGATAAGCCCCGACAGGCCCCGCCTTATTTTGTACGCTGGCACTACTATCATAATGAAATACACCCGAATCAGTAGGGTGATAAGTGAATAGTGCCAATATAATAATCATAGCAATACCCGAAAAAAACAAGATACTGGTTTGCTGTAAACTTGTCCGTTTTTTCTCATTTAGATTGATCTTTTTTTCAGCCAAAATCCTTCCCCTGATTATTAACATTTGGACTCATACTATCGTCCTTGATAGAAATATAACGTCATTCGTTATGCTACAAAATAATTCATCAACAAGCGCTATTGGATTATTTTTGGTATTGATCAGCTATAAATAGCCTTACATTGTTAATGACAACTTAATTTTAGATAAAATACACACAATAAAACCAATCTAACTGAAACAATGATTTAGATTTTTTATGCTCAATTTTCACTCTACCTACTACTTGTTAGGTGTTGAAAAACGGCATCTAATAAGTTAATACTTACCAAGATCCACTTGATTATAAAGGTAATAGCAGAAAAAAAAAACCTATATAAAATTCAATGCTAGCAAATTTCATGGTGTAAAGCTTGGCTTGAAATATTTATTCACAGGCTGTATTTATATTATTGGATAGAGATGAAAACCTTATGCTTATTTTTTCACTTTCAAACGGCAAAAAAAAAGACGGGAAATCCCATCTTCTTTAGTATAGATACCTCATCAAGCAACTATATTTAGAAAATAGTTGCTTAAGAAAGGCTTAACCAAAAATATCATCAGTGATATTCTTTAGCCAGCTATTCGCATAGCCTACTTCACGCTTATGCGCTTCCGCACTTGCATCTTTTGGTGTTAAACCACCTGATACTTTGATGATCTTAGACTTATCTTTTGCCAGTTTATGCACAGAAGCTACTGAAATACCGTAGTCCTTGCCAATAATAGAATAACAAGTATTAACGTAAGAAGGTGATCCAATCTCCTTGCCGTTCAATAAAGCAGAGACCGCCGCTGCACACACTTTTGCTTCAGAGTTTGCTGCATAACCTGATTTAGGCATTCCTTTTGCAATACTCGCATCACCGATAATATGAATATTCTTGTGAATCGTAGATTCAAAAGTATCCAAAGCAATCGGACACCAACCACTATCGTCCGTCAAACCTGCGGTTACCGCTATTTTACCTGCATGTTGAGCTGGGATAATGTTTAGCACATCTGCTTTCACATCATCAAACTCATTGGTTACGGTTAGTTTGCCCGCATCCAACTTAGTCACAGCGGCATCAGGCCCTGGTCGCCATTCAATGATTGAGTTATCAGTACCATAGCCATAAAGTTTTTCCCAGCCTTGGACAAATAACCCTTGCTTAGAAAATTTCGGCTTAGAGTCAAGAATAATAACTTTTGACTTTTTCTTGTGCTCTTTAAAATAGCCTGCAATTTGACTCGCACGCTCATAAGGCCCAGGAGGACAACGGAACGGGTTTGGCGGAGAAACTAAGACAAACGTTCCACCGTCTTTCATGTCTTCTAACTGCTTACGCAAGGCAATGGTTTGAGGACCTGCTTTCCACGCATGAGGGATCTTTTCGATCATTGACTCATCGTAGCCTTCAATGGTGTCATAACGCATTTGCACACCTGGCGCTACAATACAACGATCATATTTAAAGCTTTCACCGCCTTTAGTGGTGACTTTCTTTGCTTTTGCATCAATGCCTGTCACATAGTCATGAACAACTTTGATGCCCCGTTTTTTCAAGCCTTCATAGCCAAACTTGATGCTATCAATATCACGATCACCACCCAGCACTTCATTGCTGAGGTAACAGGTATAGTAATCTTTATTCGGCTCAATCAAGGTTACTTCAATTGATGAATCAGCAAGGCGCAGGTATTTAGCAGCCGTTGCACCACCCGTACCACCACCAACAACCACTACTTTTTTGGTTGCACCAAACGCAAGGTAAGGTGTACCTACAGCACCAACAGCCGCAGCTGCACTAAGGGTCTGGATAAATGTTCTACGATTAATTTTAAAACTCATTCTTTAGTCTCCTTCCCTTATTTTATGCTTGAGTAATAGTTAATTAAAGCTTTGATGCCATCATCGCCTTCTTTCTTCATTAACTTTTTCATCTTCTTTTTCATCTTCTTAGGCATTTCACGCGTTCCGTCATTAAAGTCGGCAAGTGCAGATCGAAGATAAGGTGCCCATTGTCCTGCTAATAAACCAGAGTCATCACCTGCTTCAGAGCCTCCTTCAGAATGACACTTTTCGCAGTATTTGCCATGTAATTTCTTACCTTTTTTAACTGCGGCTGCATCTGTTTTTTGATCAGCACTCACATATTTCTTTTTTGCATAAACCTCAGCAACTTGCTTCAACTCATCATCAGAGTATCCTTTCGTGATACGTCCCATAATCGTTGAGGCAGCATCACCTGATTTATAAGCGATCATTATTTCAGTTAAGTACTCTGCAGACATTCCCGCAATACTTGGTGTTGCAGGGCCTTTACTCACACCATCAAAACCATGACAACCCGTACACGTGTCAGCAAGCATTTTTGAACTTGCACCATTGATCACTTCGGGCGCTTTCTTTTTTTCGTCTGCTGCAAACGCAGTTGTTGAAATACTGAATGCTAAACCTATTAACATCAGTCCTGTAGGTAATATTTTCTTCATAAGCTCCTCCTAAGAAAAATTTAAAAGGTAACACCCTAAAATCAAGTCTAATTTTATCTTTTAATAATCCCATTCATTATCATAAAGACATACAAAAATTAGAAGACACCTTGAGTTTAAGCCATTACTCTTCACAAGTAATCGCACAAACCATTCCTATATTTTGCGCACTACTTAAACGTATAGACATGAATTTGATCAACATTTTGAGTATAAAAATAGGACAAAAAAGAAGAAATGATAATAATAAAACACGTTTACTCCCCTCGAATATCATTCTATTCACACACTTTTAAAGAATTTTTTCTAAATTGATAAAAACCCCAAATGAAAAACAGTCATTATGACAACCCCCTTCTGCCTAAGACCGAAAATACGTATATTTTAGCCGCTTGTCTAGTAAAATTACAGAAACCAAGTTATTAATTTAGTATAACTATTCCTTTGTGTGTTTTTGGGTGAACAATGGCTCAGGTGAGAAAAATATCATAAAAACAGCTAATGATCATTATGAAAAAAACTAATTTTTATATTATAAATACCGTCAAAACAGTCCCTTATAATTAATCAAAACGGATGATTATTGATCACTATTTTAGGCGTGCTCAACACCCCCAAAGATTGTTATCTTAGTCGTTTTGTGCAACAATTAAACAATTATAATAATAAAAATTAATCGGGCGTTGTATCAAGGTTATTAGCCGTATAAACGCCACTAAAGACACTGTAATTGCTGTATTTCTACGCTACTTATTTTCCTCTATTACCCCCACTTTCATAAGGCATATAAAAAACCATATAATCCTTGAGGGTTTTAGCGAGCAAAAAAAACAGCACCCTACGTTATAAAAAGCACACTCAGAATACCGCTTATTTAAACTGTCTTTGGACTTAAAAAATCAGGAATATCAAAGTGAATACAAAAAAGTCACCTTCCCTAAAAAATAATCGCTATCCAAAGCTACTCCTTTCACTACTGCTACTGAGCTTCATTAGTCTTTCCCCTATTCTTTACTCTGAAACAGGTGAAAACAATGATATAGATTCTGATAACGATGGATTACCCGATAGTGTAGAGCAGCGACTCGGCACGGAACGTTACTTATTTGATACCGATGGTGATGGTTTAAATGATGGTATCGAAGTCGGTAATAATTTTTTAAACCCTCAAGATCACGATGAAGACAAACGTATTGATGCCTTAGATAGCGATGATGATAATGATAACTTACCCACTATTTTTGAGTTAAAAACAGATCATGATAAAGACGGTATTCCTGATTATTTAGATACAGACTCTGATAACGACGGTATCTCTGATGGTGATGAAGCGGGGATGACATCACGCGACAGTGATCATGATGGAATTGACGATTTTGTTGACAGTGACCACTCAGGTAACATCGATAAAAATGGCGATGGGATTGATGATTTTACCAAATTTCCTGATGCCAATAACGATGGTGTTCCTGATTACCTTGATAAACGTGTTGCACAACGCCAATCTAGCTCAATCCTTCCACAACAAACCAAAGAACAACCGCCTCAAATTTCCTCCCAAGAAAAAGCAGAAACAACGAATACTGCGTTAGACCAAGACCAAGATGGCATTCCCGATCTTATTGAACAACAAATAGGAACCAACCCTCAACAACGGGACTCTGATAATGACCTGATCGAAGATGCTATCGAAATTGGACTCATTCCAAACCACCCTCAAGACACAGATAAAGACGGCATTATTGATGCACTAGATAATGATGACGATAATGATGGGATACTCACTCGTGATGAAGACCCTAACCGTGATGGAAACCTACTCAATGATGATACTGACAGTGATGGCATTATTAACTATCAAGACAACGATGATGATGGCGATACTGTGCTCACTAAAGATGAAAGCATCACCGATACGGATAAAGACGGTGTACCCGATTATTTAGACAAAAAGGATGGCGTTAATCGTGCTACAAAGACCAACAACAAAGCAATACCTCAACCTGAAACGACAGCGGTTAACACCCTGCCGACAGCTAATGATCCCTTGCTCAATGACCCTGCTATGATGATGCAAGACCCTGCAATGTCGCCATAACAACCGTATTAACGAGTGAGCATCTCAACCGCAACATCCAAGGTGCTGTTTGTAATTTCAATCCCTCCCATCATGCGTGCTATTTCTTCCACACGCGCTTGCTGGTTTAACTGAACGATACCCGTTGAAGTATTCAATTTTTCCTTTATTTTTATTACTTTATAATGATGATGAGCTTGCGAGGCAACTTGAGGTAAATGGGTTACACACAACACTTGTAAACTATCACCAATGCCACGTAATTGTTGACCCACAACCTCTGCTGTTCCTCCCCCGATTCCTGCATCAACCTCATCAAAAATTAACACAGGTAAAGTGACCCGCTGTGCCGCAATCATTTGAATCGCTAATGAGATCCGTGATAACTCACCACCTGATGCGACTTTCACCAACGGTTTTAAAGGCTGACCAGGGTTAGCACTCACCTCAAACATAATACTATCCATTCCTTCTAACGTCGGGCTACGTTGTGCTAAAAAAGTCACCCCAATATGAAACACGCCGCCTTGCATCCCTAAACGTTGCATCGCTTGACTTACTAAAACACCCAACTTATCTGCCGCTTGTTTACGCCGTTGGCTTAGTTTTTTAGCCTGTTGCACGTAATCATATTTCATCTGCTCTCGTTGTTGCTCTAATACTTCCAGATCATAATCATTATCCAACAATGACGCTAAATCAGCTTTTAATCGTTGCCATTTTTCATATAAATGCTCTACATTGACGTGATGCTTTCGTGCTAAATGATAAATATCAGAAATACGGTTTTCTACCCAATCTAAACGCTCAGGATCAAGTGCTAGACCCTCTTTATACTGACGTAAGGCATCCGAGGCTTCTTGTAATTGTATCTGTGCGCTCAACAACAATTCATAAGGTACTTTAAAACGTTCATCTAACGTGATTTGTTGCTCAATGCCTTGCAAAACAGTACTGAGTTGCGAATACAAAGACTGCTCATCATCATCGTACAAACGTTGCACACTATCGGAGGAAGCTGTTAAAAGTTGTCCAATATTCGATAGCTTGACATGCTCTTTATTCAGCGTATCCACTTCATTTTCAGCCAACTGTAAAGCATCCAGCTCCTCAATTTGAAACTGTAATAATGCTAACTTTGCTTTCTGATTATTATCTTGATGGATTAAACGCTCTAGCAGGTCATGAGTCGTTTTCCATTGACGGTAAAACGGGGCTAAACCCAGCAATAAATCCTCATTACCAGAGAACTCATCCAATAACTGTTGTTGTTTGTATTTTTTCATCAACGACTGGTGCTCATGCTGACCATGAATCTCAACCAGTTGCTCACCCAGTTGCCGTAATAATTTCAGATTGGATGGTGAGCCATTAATCCAAGCGCGTGACTTCCCCGTCGCGGAAATCACCCGCCTTAAAATACAAGCGTCTTCTTCCCAATCTAGTAATTGGGTTGCTAACCATCTTTTAGCTGTCGAAATTTTTGAAATATCAATGGATAAGGTAATCTCAGCACTTTTTGCACCATGACGCACAACACCACTATCCGCACGATCACCTAACACCAAACCAATGGCATCCACTAAAATAGACTTACCTGCTCCTGTCTCACCTGTTAATGCGGTCATTCCTGTTTGTAGATCAAGGTCTAAGGTTTCAATAATTGCAAAATCTCGAATATAGATATGAGTTAGCATAAAAATATAGCCAGCCAATAATTTAAATGGGGGTAGACAATAAACAAAACATTGTGCCAGTCAAAAACGACTTTTCACAGCCTGTTTTTATAGCGGAAGAGCCTGCTTATTAAACTAATTCAGCCTTTTCAAACAACTACTCATTATCAACAAAAAAATTACTTTGCCTTTTCTTTTAGCACACCTAATATAGCCCCCCTGTTCGCCCATTCAAGATAAAAAAAGAGCACTTAGATCACACCGATACACCCCACGTTGCACTAAGGGTATCGCGATCCACTGTCTGTTTTTACTTTGACGAGTAAGATCTGACGCTTGTTTTAGCTTAGGAAAAACGCTCATTTTCTTTATACCTCCTGTCTGTCCCCTTATTCATGCCAACAGGAGATCATACACAAGAAACCGTCAATACTTAGAGAAAACCACCCTGCCTATTAACCGCATTGACCCGTAGACCATCAGGGTTACTGTCTTGAGCATTAGGAATCCAAGGGGCAAGACACGCTCTACTTTTGATACAAGGGTCTGTTAGTGTTTTAAGAAAAGCCACTAAATCAGTTACATCAGCCTTTTGAAAAACAATATTTTGTAGCACACTTGACACTTTATTTAGCTGATTTTTTTTCAGTTGTTCTAGTGCAAAACGGGTATTGGTTTTCATATCAACCGTTTGAATAGACTGCTCAAGTTGAGAAAAATCATAATGTTCAATCGCTAATTGAGGATTAAGCATATGTTTTACCATACCGTTTAATGTGGTGTAAGCACCTGCATGTCCCCACGGGCCGGTCATTTCAACATTTAACAAGGTTGGCGTTCTAAATTTATAACGATCACTCGAACGCTTGGTTTCCCTCGCACGTCCAAAGTCATCATTACGACGTGAACCATTATCATCACCTTTGCCACGACCAATTTGAGGTGTTGCCGTCACATGATATAACTCATTGGTAAAGAAGTCGCCAGAGTGACAAGAAACACAATTTGCGCCTCCCTTTTCTACTGTATTAAAGAACATTAAAGCCCCTCGTTTTGCAGCACGACTGATTGCCTTTTTATCGCCCTCCATAAATTTTTTCCAAGGATTATTCACAAAGATCTGTGAACGCTCATATTCTGCAATTGCTTCTGCCATACGTGCAAAGGTAATATCACTATCACCAAAGGCATCTTGAAACTCACTCTTCCAGCCCGAAAAATCAGCCATTTTTTCTGCTAGCCCCGTACGAACGGCATCTCTATTTTTTCCTGCCTTAAACACAAAGCCCTGCATTTCTTCAGGGGATGTCACAGGAAAACGAGCTTGAGCAATGGATAAATTCTTTCCCGCCTTCGTATCCGCAACACCAAAGGCAGAATCGGGGGTACGAATTCCCTGACTATCATTACCATTTTTCCCAACGGTTTTCCCTAGACTTTCGACTCGACCATCAAGAAATAAAGCCTGATCCCACAAGGCAAGGTTGAAGGTTGTCGGTGCATTACGTGGAACCGTTGGTCCTCCATCAAAATGTGCGGCACTCGCTGCATGAGAACGCCCTTTTCCCAAAAGATCAGGACTAAGTGCCCCCACACCAATGGATAACGATAAATTATCCCCACCTCCTAACACAGGATGATGACAACTAACACACGCAGAATCAGAATCGCCTCCCAAACCTTTGCTGAAAAAAAGCCGTTTACCCAATTGAGCCTTATCATCAGTAATGGAAGGTAACAATCTCCCTGTCGTCGGATCTCCTGTCATACCCGTCTGCTTCGCCAGCGACAAAACATGCTGATCAAGATCTTTAGGAATTGCCTCACCACCACAGCTTGTTAATAACAAACTAAAACTGGTAACAATCAATGATACCGATGATATTTTAAAAAGAAATTTTGACTTCAACATAATTTAACCCTTTGATAAAGAACAAACTATTTAAAAACAGGCTTGATGAACAAGCTGTTGAAGCGATATTATAAAAAAATCAAAAAAACGCTCAGTTTGTACTTTAGTGTTATTTTTACTGTATAAAAACTAGTCTTTAAATGTATAGAAATAACACAATTAATAAACTTTAGAGCAGTTCTAATGGTAGGAAAAAAGAGATAAGGAAAAAATAGGATGATGAAAAATAATACTGATATTTCAGAGAATGCAAGCAAGTACTATTTTATTTCATGAACCGTTGCACTGTCATTTTAAGCTCGCTTAATGCTTCTATTATTTAGGGATAAAGCCCCGATTATGCTTTTTTTTAGAGCGAAATAAGCATAATTCGGAACGGTTTTCAGGATTCAGGATGAATTACTACCCTCTAGCCATTCAAAACAAGATGATGCTCAAGGTCAATAATATTGGTATTTTTATGCTCTTTTGGAATTTTATTTTTTTGGAATAAATGGCAATAAAGATTATTTTTATCAATATAATCAGCAACTTCCAATGGCATCAGATAACGTGCACTCAAACTTTCTAAACGTTGGCGACGTATATCCGTTGCGGAGATCGCCAATTGTGTCACTTCTAAAAACAGTAACTTACCTGTTCGACTACTTTGAAATCCTTCCACATTATCAACCACACGCCCCTTAAGCCATGATTCCAATTTTGGAAATTTATACCCTGGTCGACAGGAAACAACAACGTGTGCCATTTCTAAAATAGCACGCCAATTTTTCCAATGATTAAAACCCAAAAAAGCATCTGCGCCTAACATTAATATCATCGGCTCATCAAACTCAGCACACAATGAGGTTAACGTATCAACCGAATACGATGCGCCTTCACGACGCAACTCACGATCATCTAAACGGAATTCAGGGGTGTTTTGTACCGCTAACGCCACCATTTTCAAGCGATCCTCTGGGGATGCCATCGGTTGAGCACGGTGAGGAGGAACCTTACACGGGATAAAACGCACCTGTGATAAAGATAAGCGCTCACAAACTTCTAATGCAGAACGCAAATGACCAAAGTGGATAGGGTCAAACGTCCCTCCCATGATGCCAATCATATTATTACTCACTTACTTTGTAGGCACCTATCGACTAAGTTTATTTGCTTAGAAAACAAGCTTCAAGCAGGATGAATGCTTGATAATTATTGCCTTATGTGGCCATCGCCAAAAACCACGTATTTCAAAGAGGTTAAACCTTCCAACCCCACAGGACCACGTGCATGTAATTTATCAGTACTAATACCAATTTCTGCCCCCAGCCCATACTCAAATCCATCCGAAAAACGGGTCGATGCATTAACCATCACTGAACTTGAATCTACTTCTCGAATAAAACGACGTGCTTTTGAATAGTCTTGCGTCACGATACTATCGGTATGCTGTGAACTGAATTGATTGATATGCCCAATGGCTTCATCCAGTCCTTTAACAACTTTGATCGATAAAATCGCTGCTAGGTATTCTTCTCCCCAATCCTTGTCAGTTGCAGGAATACAATCACTTATTATTTTTTGTGTCTGCGGACAGCCGCGTAACTCGACACCTTCTGTTTTGTATTGATCTGCTAAACGCGGCAGTACTGTTGATGCCACTGTTTCTGAAATTAATAATGTCTCCATGGTATTACACGTACCGTAACGTTGTGTTTTTGAATTATAAGCTACGCGAACTGCTTTTTCTAAATCGGCATCATCATCAATATAGACATGACAAATACCATCAAGATGTTTTATAACAGGTATCAATGACTCCTTTGTTACGCGTTCAATCAAACCTTTTCCTCCACGCGGGATGATCACATCAACACTATCTTTTAACTGCAATAATGCACCCACAGCGGCACGATCTGTTGTCTCAATCACTTGCACGCAGTCACTGGGCAACCCAACGGCTAACAATCCTTCTTGAATACAAGCCGCAATCGCACGGTTAGAATGAATTGCTTCAGAACCACCTCGAAGTATAGTCGCATTACCCGACTTTAAGCACAGTGCCGCCGCATCAACGGTCACATTCGGTCGAGATTCGTAGATAATCCCAATAACACCCAGAGGAACACGCATTCGACCCACTTGAATACCTGAAGGACGATAGTTCATATCTGAAAGAGCACCGATAGGGTCTGCTAAGCTTGCTATTTGATATAATCCTTCACTCATACTGTTAATACGCTCGTCATTTAAAGCTAAACGATCAACCAGTGCAGGCGCTAAGCCTTTCTCTTTTGCCGCGATTAAATCTTTTCTATTTTCAGCCTGCAAGTGGTCTTTAGTCTCAATTAAGAGATCAGCAATACACAGCAATGCTTTGTCTTTAAGTGCCGTCTCTGCTCGGGATAAAATATAGGCAGCAACCCTTGCTTTCGCGCCTGTCGCTTGCATATAGTCATGCACATTGTCGATGGTAGTCTTCATAAGTTATTGTCTGTTTTATAAGTGATTATTGACACCCGACATTCTTTCTTAAAGCTTATGCTTTAAGGATTTGAACGCCTGATAGTAAGAGCGCAAGCGCTAACAAACTGGTCCAAATTCTACTCACACCTTTATTGCCTCCCTCTTCTAAACCTTTTGATAAACGATCAATCTTTCCATTAAGAGATAAAATCGCCTGCCAGTTTGTTGCTGGACGGTTTAAACGGTGCAGTGCCGTTTGAAAGTGCTGTTGCTGTGGACGCGCTATTTTACCGATTATTTGCGCTTTATTCGCCCCTTGTTTTAACTGAAAACAAGCGTCATAAAGCTGGCGAGCTAAGTTGGACAACGTCCACAACACTAAAGGAATCGCCGCACCCTCTTGCTGAAGATAGCGCAAAATATGCTGAACACGAACGATATCCCCTATCATAACAGGCGTTGATAAATCAAAAATATTAAACCGAGAACTGTCACTAACAGCATATTGAACCTGCTCTAAACTGAGGTTTCCTTTCCCGTAGAGTAATTGTAATTTATCCACCTCTTGAGCTGCTGCGGACAAATTACCCTCCACACGTTCCGTTAAAAAGCGTACCGCCTCTTGACTTGGGTTCAATTGAAACTGGCGCAAACGTTTGGCAACCCAGTTTAATGTTTTTGCAGGCGACAATACCCAAACTTGAATCATTACCCCGACACGATCTAATGCTTTAACCCATTTAGTATTTTTAGCACGATAATCCAACTTGCCCATTTGAATGATAAGAACTTTATCATCAGGAAGATGCTCAGCATAACGGATTAAGGTTGCAACACCCTCTTTACTCGGTTTAGCATTACTTAAACGTACATCCAATACTTTCTTATCGCTAAAGAGTGACAGTGCACTGGACGACATCGCCAACTGTCCCCAGTTAAAACGGGCATTCTCCACATGAAAAATCTCACGCTCGGTATAGCCTAACTGAACCGCCTTTTGACGGATCAGATCTGCCGATTCCATTATTTGAAACGGTTCTTCCCCTGATAGGAAGAAAATAGGCTTAAAATTTCTTGGTTGTTCTAAAAATTGGGGAAGGTGTTCTGCTGATACTTTCATCTAAAAATGACCTAACCACTCCGACAAATAATAAATAAATTGTCCTTCTGATGACTTTGAAGGCCCAATAACAATCGCAGCATAACGCTTATTTTCAATATCCTCCGCTGCAATGGCATCCTCACGCGTTTCTTTTAACGTGACACAACTCGCCGCAAACCGTTTGCGACTTCGTCGAGGAACAAAAACAACCGCATAATGTGGCTGAGAAACGGTTGTACTTGGATCAGGTGGAACCATACCGCGCATTATTATCACCCTATCAAATTAACTTTTTTTATTTCGGGCGTTACCGCCCCCTTTATTCATTCGTTTACCTGCCGCCGCACGTTGTTTGCGTATCGCTTTAGGATCAGCAATTAAAGGACGATAGATTTCAATACGGTCTTTATCTCGTAAAACTTGGGTCATTTTAGTCATTTTCCCAAACAACCCCACATCCATTTTCTCAATATTAAGGCTAGGGTATTGCGTTAAAATTCCAGAATGAATAATCGCATCCTTCACGGTCATGCCCCGCTCTACTTTGAAAGACAATAATGTTTGTTCTTTTAATAGTGCATAAACAACTTCAATAGTAATCAATTGATTCCTACCTATAATAATAGCTCAAGAAAAAAACTCTGCATAAAATAACATAACCTTTCCTCCTTTTTCTTAATGACTAGCTGTATTTAAACCGTGCTCTGTCCACAAAAGAATCGACCAAGGTATTTGCTACTTGATTAAAAACAGGACCAATCGCCAAGCCAACTAAGAAATTAGAAAATTCAAAATCCAAATCCAGCGAAATTTTACACCCATTATCTTTCAGTGGTTCAAAACGCCAATAACCGTGCAAGCGTTTAAACGGCCCATCCAATAACTGCATTTCAATCACTTTATTTTCCTGTAGAATATTTCGTGTTGAAAATGCTTTATTAATACTCCCTTTAGCAATCGTGACCGTTGCCTCGACCATTGAAGTATCTCGCTTATGTTCTACTGATTGACTACACCACGGCAAAAAGTCTTGATAGGCAGCAATATCATCAACCAGTTGATACATTTGTTCGCAACTATAGGGAACTAAAGCACTACGTTTAATATTTGGCATAAAATAAATTATCCTAGAATAATCTGGAGAGCTTATCTCTCCATCGATGATAAAAAATGAAGGTTATAATACAGCTATGGCTAAGAAGCAAAAGAAAAAAGGACACGGCGGCAAAACAATCGCAGCCAACAAAGTCGCCCGTCACGAATATTTTATTGAAAGTACACACGAAGCAGGCCTTGTTTTACAAGGCTGGGAAATAAAAAGCCTGCGCGAAGGACGCATTCAACTCAAGGAAAGTTATATTAATTTTCACCGTGGCGAAGCATGGTTAGTTGGGTCACATATCTCACCTTTACTCTCCGCCTCAACCCATATTGTTCCCAACCCAACGCGCCAACGCAAATTATTACTGCATGATTATGAGATTATACGCTTACAAGCCTCAGTTGATCGCAAAGGCAACACCGTCGTACCACTGGTGATGTACTGGAAGAAAAACCGAGTAAAACTTGAAATAGGTATAGGCAAAGGTAAAAAACTACACGACAAACGCGCCTCTTCTAAAGAAAAAGACTGGAACCGTGATAAAGCGCGTATCTTAAAACATTCTTGAGATAAACAACCGCCCGAGATAATTTTGTCTGTTGTTTATTACTCTCATAGTCTCCATATTTAACAGCAAAGCATAATAAAATTAAAGCGCTTTAACAGACCTTAAAAAAGTCTTGATTGTTCTTTAAAAAAATAGGGAAAATTTACAATGAGAAACGATAAACTAACCAGCAAATTTCAACTGGCTTTGCAAGATGCTCAATCGATAGCGTTGGGAAAAGATCATCAATTTATTGAGCCTGTTCACTTACTCATTTCCTTGTTGGATCAAGATGCAGGGATTGCCCGTAGTGTGCTGACTCAGGCGGGGGTTAGGGTTAATCTGTTGCGTTCACAATTGGGTGAAGCAGTGGATGCGATGCCACAGGTTTCGGGTGGAGATCAAGGGGATATGCATGTCTCTAATGATTTATCTCGATTGCTTAATCTAACGGATAAATTGTCACAAAAAAGTGGCGACCAATACATTTCTTCTGAATTGTTTTTATTAGCGGCATTAGATGATAGGGGAAAGGCAGGATCATTATTAAAAGCGGCGGGGACGAATAAAGCCGCGTTAAAAATGGCGATTGATAATGTGAGAGGCGGTCAACCTGTCAATGATCCTAATGCTGAAGACCAACGTGAGGCGTTAAAAAAATACACAATTGATCTCACTGAACGGGCAGAGCAAGGTAAAATTGATCCTATTATTGGTCGGGATGAAGAAATTCGTCGTATGGTACAAATTTTACAACGTCGGACTAAAAATAACCCTGTTGTCATTGGTGAACCAGGAGTGGGTAAAACAGCGTTAGTCGAAGGTTTAGCCCAGCGTATTGTCAATGGTGAAGTGCCTGATAGTTTTAAAGATAAGCGATTACTATCCTTAGACCTTGCGGCACTATTGGCGGGTGCTAAATACCGTGGCGATTTTGAGGAGCGTCTCAAAGCAGTGCTTAATGATGTGGCTAAATCAGAAGGCAATGTCATTATGTTTATTGATGAATTGCACATGATGGTAGGGGCGGGTAGATCAGATGGGGCAATGGATGCGGGCAATATGTTAAAGCCTGCCTTAGCGCGGGGTGAATTACATTGTGTCGGTGCGACGACATTAGATGAGTACCGTCAATACATTGAAAAAGATGCCGCCCTCGAACGCCGTTTTCAAAAAATTATTGTTGATGAACCATCTGTTGAAGATACCATTGCCATTTTGCGGGGGTTAAAAGAACGTTATGAAGCCCATCATGGTGTTGAAATTACTGATCCTGCTATTGTTGCGGCGGCTACCTTGTCACACCGTTATATTTCTGATCGTCAATTACCTGATAAAGCCATTGACCTTGTTGATGAGGCGGCTTCACGGATTCGAATTGAAATTGACTCGAAACCCGAAGCAATGGATAAGCTGGAACGTAAGCTGATTCAATATAAAATTGAACGTGAAGCACTGAATAAAGAATCTGATCCTGCCTCTAAAAAACGACTCCGAAAAATTGAAGAAAAAATTGCCATTTTGGAGCGCAAATATTCTGATTTAGAAGAGATTTGGAAAGTTGAAAAATCAGCCGTTCAAGGCACGGCTCATATTAAAGAATCGCTGGATCAAGCCCGTATTGAACTGGAAACCGCACGGCGGGCGAGTGATTTACAGTGGATGTCAGAGCTTCAGTACGGACGCATTCCCGAGCTAGAAAAACAGTTACAGAAAGCCGATGAGGCAGGTGAGAAAGATAATTTTGAGCTACTTCGCAATAAAGTCACGGGTGAAGAAATTGCCGATATTGTGTCTAAGTGGACGGGCATTCCTGTGTCTAAAATGTTAGAGGGTGAACGCGATAAATTATTACGAATGGAAGATGATTTAGCACAACGTGTGATTGGTCAAGATGAAGCCGTTAAAGCGGTCTCTGATGCTATTCGTCGTTCACGAGCAGGGTTATCTGACCCGAATCGTCCCACAGGTTCTTTTTTATTTTTAGGCCCTACAGGTGTTGGAAAAACAGAATTAACTAAAGCCCTATCCACGTTTTTATTTGATACCCAAGAATCGATGGTTCGTATTGATATGTCGGAGTTTATGGAGAAACATTCCGTTGCTCGTCTCATTGGTGCGCCCCCAGGCTATGTGGGTTATGAAGAAGGAGGTTATCTGACGGAGTTAGTACGGCGGAAACCTTACGCGGTCATTTTGATGGATGAGGTCGAAAAAGCGCATCCTGATGTCTTTAATATTTTATTACAAGTTCTGGATGATGGTCGTTTAACCGATGGACAAGGGCGCACAGTTAATTTTCGTAATACGGTGATTGTAATGACCTCGAACTTAGGTTCTGATGTGATTCAAACCTTGGCGGGTGAAGAAAATTATGAGCAGATGAAAGCGGCAGTAATGGAAATTGTAGGACAACATTTTCGCCCTGAATTTATTAACCGTATTGATGATAGTGTCGTGTTTAGACCGTTGGATAAAGCTGAAATACGTCAAATTGCCGCAATTCAAATTGGGCAACTCAATCAACGTATTGCCAGTCGAGAAATGGCAATTCAGTTCACTGAATCAGCACTCGATTTGATTGCAGAGGAAGGTTTTGACCCTGTTTATGGCGCACGCCCACTAAAACGAGCGATTCAAAGCTCAATTGAAAACCCCTTAGCGCAACGCATTTTAGCGGGTGATTTTGCATCAGGCGATACGATTATAGTGGATACCCAAACGACGGAAAGAGGTTCTCAATTTAGTTTCAAGATCAGTTCTACTTAGCATTTTAACCAATGAGCATAGCGGTATCGCTTATGAGTTGTTGTAGTGCATCAGGCTGATGATTTAAAAAATTTAAACACTGATGGCTACTGTCAGCTAACACCGTCTTGGTACATTGTGCTGACGGATGCGATACCGATTGGTATAAGCGATCAATGAGATCACTTGGAATGACGTTATCTAAGGCGGCAACAACAAGATGAACATTGCCTGTGAAAGTGGATAAAATACCCCAAACATCGCTTGCTTCCCAACTGTGAGGCTGTCGTAATATTTTAGAAAACGCATCACCAAAGGGGACAGTATAAGCCCGCTGATCGTAGGCGGCAGGAACCATCAGTGTCAAGCTTGCCACCTGAAGTGATTGTGTTAATTTCACGGCGGTATAAGCACTCATACTCGCACCAATCAAATGTAAAGCAGTGCAATCGGTACAATATTTTTCAATAATATGTTGTGCTTGCGCTGTACGTTGCTGAAGGCTTGAAGACAGTAACTCGCCCCCTGTTTCGCCGTGTCCAATAAAATCAAAGGCACAAGAGCCAATCCCATACTGTTGATACAACCCTTCTCGGAACGGTAAAAAACGGTGTCGATTAGCTTGCCCTGCGCCATGCAGGAAAAGAACACAAGGGGATGATGATCTATTATTCCCCAAAACATCACCGTAGAGGTTTTTATCTAAAAAGGGGGTTTGAAAAGGGTATAACTGCGGTAACATAGGGAAACTCGTTTAATCAGATAAACCTCATTGTATGTTAAAACTATCTAATGCTGTTCAAATTGCGGATTGGGAAATTGAAATAACGGCTATTCGCGCACAAGGGGCAGGCGGACAACATGTTAATAAGGTGTCCAGCGCCATTCATTTACGTTTTGATATTAAACACTCGTCATTGCCTGCTTATTATAAAGAACGACTGCTACAATTATCGGATCAACGTATTACCAAAGATCATGTCATTATTATTAAAGCACAACAGTTTCGTACACAAGAAAAAAATAAAGCCGCCGCATTACAACGTCTTAAAGATTTAATTTTAGCGGCTATTGCTCCCGTTAAAAAACGGCGTGCCACAAAAGCAAGCTATGGTTCCAAGCGAAGACGCATGGATAAAAAAACACAACGGGGTCAAACCAAAAAATTACGCCGAAAAATTGATTTTTAACGGCAATTCATCACAGCTTAAAAGAAGGCATTCGCTTATCTATCGAATCAATCAACCCTTGCCTTTACAACCTAAAAAACCCTTAGTGATTTTTGTTGGCGGTGCTTTAGATCAATATTACAAACCATTATTCAATGCCGTATTACATTTCCCACCTAACTAAGGAATTTAAAAACATGCACAATAAACTTTTCAGAACCCACCTGAGTAATTGATTCGAGAGCGTCTGTATAAACAGCGTAGAGTGTATCAACCGTTCTTGCTCTTTGTTTTCGTAGGCAGGTTTTCATTTTGTTCCATGCCAACGCTATTGGGTTTAACTCAGGATGATAAGGAGGTCAATACTGATATGTTCACCTTTAGCAACAAGGCGGTCATCATAAGCTCGCTCATTCGTCAGCGATCTTCCATAGCGAGGGCTATGGTTTAGATTAGCTCCCCTTTCATCAATGAAAAACACGTGCTCTCTCTCAATGGCTTCTATTATTTCAGTGTATTTAATACGAGGCTTTTCAACACGGTCACTGTATTTTTTAGGATCGTAGGGGCTTTTTTTTATCGCTTATGTTCCTT